>NZ_JBMDWU010000025.1:0-5037 GCF_048594385.1 Micromonospora sp.
CGCCCGGCACCCACCGGGCGGGGCGTCGGTGGGCGTACCGTCGCGGCATGGACGGTGACGGCGATCCGCAGTGGCGGGAGCGGCAGCAGCGGGCGGTCCGGGCGCACGCGGCGGCCGACGCCCGTCGGCGCGACGGCGAGCACGCGCAGGCCGAGGAGCTGGTGGCCCGGTTCACGGCCGAGGCGACCCGGCGCGGGCTGCGCACCACCCGCCTGGTGGCCCAGGGCTACGACGGGCGGGGCCGGTACCGGACCGGGCTGACCGGCTGGTACGTCGACCGGGCCGGCCTGCGCGCGGTCGCCGTCGACGGCCGGTTCTACCTGCTCACCGTGCCGTCGGGCGTGCGCGCGCGGCTGTTCGGCGTCGACGTGCCGCCGGCCCGGCCGCCCCTGGTCGTCGGGCGCGGCGGACGCGACGGCGAGTCGATCCCGCTGGCCGACCTGCTCACCCGCGGGCTCACCGCCGGCGACGACTGGCCCTGAACCCCGGATCCGCCACCATCTCGCGCAGGGTCCGCTCGACCCGGTCGGCACCCACGGCCACGGAGAACATCCGGTCGTAGTACGCCCGGCCGGCCTGCCCGAGCAGTTCCAGCTTCTCCCGGCCCAGGTCGCAGACCTCACGCAGGGCGTCGGCGATCGAGTCGGGGTCACCGGGCCGGGCGGTGATCCCCGCGCCGCTGTCCCGGGCCACCGCGGCGGCGTCGCCCTCCGCGGCGACCAGCAGCGCCCGTCCGGCGGCGAGGGTCGCCTGCACCTTGCTCGGCATCGTGTACGCGGACATGCCGCCCCGGCGCAGGCTCACGTAGTGGACGTCACCGGTGGCCATCAGCGCGGGCATCCGTTCCCGGGGCAACTGCCCGAGGAACCGGACGTTGGACGCGCCCACCGCCGTGGCCCGGCGACGCAGCCGATCCTGCGTGGTGCCGGAGCCGGCGATCAGGCACACCAGCCGGGGGTCGTCGGTACGGGCACAGGCGTCGACCAGCGAGTCGAGCCCCTGCGCCTCGCCGAGCGCGCCCGCGTACACCAGCACCACCTGGTCGGGCCGGAGCCCGAGTTCGGCGCGCAGGTCGGCGGCGCGGACACCCAACGTCTCGTCCGCCCACACCGGGATGTGCACGAGCCTGTCCCGGGGCACGCCCCGGTCGGCGAGCAGGTCGGCGGCACCGGGTGCGACGTGGGCGACCCGGGAGGCGCTGCGGTACATCGCCCCGCACCAGGCGGCCATCCCCCGCTCGACGGTCCGCGACACCGGGCCGGTGCCGAGGAACCCGCTCGCGACCACGCTGTCCGGCCACAGGTCCAGCACGTGCAGCAGCACCGGCACCCGGTGCACGTAGCGGGTGAACCACATCGGCAGGGCGACGCTGATCGGCGAGTTGCCGACCCAGAGGGCGTCCAGGCCGCGCAGCGCCGGGGTGCCGGAGACCAGCGCGGAGACCGCGAAGGAGCCGTAGTTCGCCACCCGGCGCAGCGCGGAACGGTCGTGGCTGGGATAGAGGGCCACCCGGCGGACCCGGGTCGCATCGACGACCTCGTCGTGGCGGCGGGCCAGCCGGTAGCCGGGGGCCAGCCGGCCGGTCGGGTAGTTCGGGAACCCGGTCAGCACCCGGACCTCGTGGCCCCGTTCGGCGAGGGCACGGGCGAGCATCCCGGGCAGGGCCGCCGGGCCGGGCTCCGGGTCGTACCACTGGGTGAGCAGACCGATCCGCATCCGCCTCACCCCGCCGCCACGCCGGCCACCGGCCGCTCCGACCGCTCGCCGTCGGCCCGCCACAGGGCGCGCAGCGATTCGACCAGGTCGTACGCGGGGGCCCAGCCGAGCACCCGGCGGGCGCGGTCGACGTCGGCGCACATCCAGGGCACGGCGGCCGAGCGGGTGGCGTCGGGCGGGAAGTCGCCGGGGCGGATCAGACCGGTGAACCCGGCCACGTCGGCCAGCAGCCGGACGACGTCGCGGGTGGCCGTCGCCCGCCCGCTGCCCACGTTGACGACCCGTTGCGCGCCGACGGGGGCGCACCGCGTCGCGGCCAGCACCGCCGCCGCCACGTCCCGCACGTCGACCAGATCCCGGTACGTGTCGTGCAGTCCCAGGGCGATGTCGTCCGCGCCGTCGGCCATCGCCGTACGGACCATCGCGGTCGCCCGGGCCAGCATGTTGCCCGCCGGCATCCCCGGCCCGACCGGGTTGAAGACCCGCAGCACGACCGTGTCGACCCGGCCGGCGTCGCCCGCCAGCTCGGCCAGCCGGGTGGCCGCCAGGTGACTGAGCCCGTACTCGCTCACCGGTACGGCCGGATGGTCCTCCCCGACGGCCAGACCGTGCGGCACGACGCCGTACTCCGCCGCCGAGCCGATCCGGACCAGCCGTGCGCCGGGCGCGGCGGCGGCCACCGCCTCGATGAGTTTCGCGGTCGTCACGACGTGCGCCCGGACGAAGTCGTACCCGGAGCCGACGATGCGACCCGCCGCGCTCACCACCACGTCGGGGCGTTCCCGGGCGACCAGCGCGGTCAGCTCGGGCAGTTCCATCCTGGCCGGGTCGCACCGGGTGCGGGAGGGGGCCCGGACGGTGGTGTGGCCAGCCAGCGTGGCGTGGATGTGCCGGCCGAGGAATCCACCCGCGCCCAGCAGCAGCACCCGGTTCATCGGGGCCGCACGACGTCCCGGTCGTCGACCGACGACCCGGACCGGTGGCCAGCGGCCGGCACCGTGGGTGCCGGCCCGTCGGCGGGCCGGTCGTCGGCGGCCGACGGGGCGTTGCCGGTGAACTCGTGCCAGGTGGCCGCGCCGGGGGCGGAGATGCCCTCCCGGGTGAGTACCACCCTGACGGTGGTCAGCAGGATCCTCAGGTCCAGCAGGAAGGACCGCCTGTCGACGTACTCGACGTCGGAGGCGAACTTCGCCTCCCAGCTCAGGGCGTTGCGTCCGCGTACCTGGGCGAGCCCGGTGATGCCCGGCCGCACGTCGTGCCGGCGGGCCTGCTCGGGGGTGTAGAGGGTCAGGTACCGCACCAGGTGCGGGCGGGGGCCGACCACGCTCATCTCGCCGCGCAGCACGTTCCAGAACTCGGGCAGCTCGTCGAGGCTGCTCGCCCGCAGCCACCGCCCCACCCGGGTGAGGCGTTGCGCGTCGGTGACCAACCCGCGCTGCGGGTCGGGGTGGCGCATGGTGCGGAACTTCACCACCTCGAACAGGTCGCCGTGCAGGCCGGGCCGGGTGTGCCGGAACAGCACCGGCCGGCCGTGGGTGACCAGCACCAGCAGGGCGACCAGGGCCAGCAGGGGCGCACCGAGGGTCAGCACGACCAGCGCGCCGAGCACGTCGAGCAGCCGCTTCCACCTGTCGTACGGGCGGCGGGTCGACGGGTCGGTCGCCCGTCCGGTCACCGGGCCGGCATCACCGGCGCGCGGCTGTGCCGCGGGGGCAGCAACTTTGGACATGGAACAGACCTACCACCTTCCCGGCGGCCGTTCCGCAGTTTCACATTTGCCGCACCGGTGCGTCGGCAATGGTCGCCGCGCAGCACCGCGCGAAACGTGAAACGTGATTGCTCCTCCCTTTACCGGAAGCGTGCACGGTCTCGTTATCGCAACAGTATGGTCACCATTGACGAGATCGTGATCCCCGAGGATGGTCCGACGGGAAAAGGCAGGAGGAGATATGCTTTCCTCGCTTGCGGGCAGGCGTTTCCTGGTCACCGGGGGCACTGGTTCGTTCGGCCAGACAATGGTTTCCCGACTGCTCGACGCCGGCGCCGCCGAGGTGCGGGTCCTCAGCCGGGACGAGTCGAAGCAGGACGCGATGCGGCACCGCCTCGGCAACGACCGGGTCCGCTACTACATCGGTGACGTGCGCGACTACGACAGCGTGCTCAAGGCCGCCCGGGGCATGGAGTTCGTGTTCCACGCCGCGGCGCTGAAGCAGGTGCCCTCCTGCGAGTTCTTCCCGCTGGAGGCGGTCCGCACGAACGTGCTCGGCAGCGCCAACGTGGTGGACGCCTGTGAACGTGTCGGGGTGGAGACGCTGGTCCTGCTGAGCACCGACAAGGCCGTCTACCCGGTCAACGCGATGGGCATGACCAAGGCGTTGATGGAAAAGGTGGCGCAGGCGCACTCCCGTAACAACGCGACCGCCCGGACCAGGGTCTGCTGCGTGCGTTACGGCAATGTCATGTACTCGCGCGGATCGGTGATTCCGTTGTTCATCGACCAGATCCTGCGCGGTGGTCTGCCGACGGTCACCGATCCGTCCATGACCCGTTTCCTGATGTCGTTGCCCGAATCGGTGGAACTGGTGGAGCACGCGTTCACCTTCGGCCAGCCGGGGGACGTGTTCATCCGCAAGGCCGACGCCTGCACCATCGGCGACCTGGCCACGGCGCTGTGCAACCTGTTCGGGGTGCCGGCGAAGTTCACCGTGCTCGGCATCCGGCACGGGGAGAAGCTCTACGAGACCCTGGCCAGCCGGGAGGAACTCGCGTTCGCCGAGGACCTCGGCGACTTCCTGCGGGTGCCGGTGGACAGCCGCGACCTCAACTACTCCCTCTACTTCGAGGAGGGCGACGTCGAGCACGGCGGGCTGGCCGACTTCCACTCGCACAACGCCCGCCGGCTGTCCGTACCCGAGATCGAGTCGTTGCTGATGACGCTGCCCGAGGTGCGCGCGCAGGTCGCCGCCGCCACGGCGGCCGTGGTGACGAGTTGAGCGCGAGCACCGACGCCGCCCGCCCGGACCGGGTGCCCCGCCGCCGCACCGACCACCGGGCGGACCAGCGGGCCGCCGACCCGGTGCGGCGGGTCCTCGTCGTCGGGGTCACCGGCATGCTCGGGCACGCCGTGCTGCGCGAACTCGCCGACGACCCGACGCTCGACGTGCACGGCCTCGCCCGCAGCATCGACGACCGGGCGGGTTGCTACCCCCCGCACCTGCTGGCCCGCATCGTCCCGGCCGTCGACGTGACCCGGTTCGACCACGTCCGGCGGCTCGTCGACGAGCTGCGGCCCGACGTCGTCGTCAACTGCGTCGGCGTCAT
>NZ_JBMDWU010000250.1:0-45922 GCF_048594385.1 Micromonospora sp.
AGGCCCGGGCCGCCGCCGTCGGCGCGGCCAGCTCGCTGGTCGCCAGCCGCCCCGCCTACCTGCACGCCAGCGCCGACGACACGTTCGTGCAGCGGCCGGTCATCGCCTCCGAAGGCATCCAGTACGTCCCCTACGAACGCACCTACAAGGGCCTGCGCGTGGTCGGCGGGGACTTCGTCCTGGCGACCACCGCCACCGGCGAGGTCACCTACGCCTCCGTCGCCCAGCAGCAGAGCATCGGGAACCTGTCCACCACGCCGAAGCTCACCGCCGCCGCCGCCGAGCGGACCGCCCGCGCCCGGCTGCGCACGGTCAGCGGCGTCGAGGGCACCACGCTGGTCGTGCACACCCTCGGCGCCCGGCCCGCGCTGGCCTGGGAGACCACCGTCACCGGCACCGGCGCGGACGGCCCCAGCCGGCTGACCGTCGACGTGGACGCCGCCACCGGCGCGGTGCTGAACACCCAGGAGCACGTCGTACGGGGCACCGGCACCGGGGCGTGGAACGGCCCGGTCACCCTCAACACCACCCAGTCCGGCAGCACCTACTCCCTCAGGGACCCGAGCACCACCAACCTGAGCTGCCAGGACGCCGCGAACAACACGGTCTTCTCCGGCCCGGACGACGTCTGGGGCAACGGCACCGGCACCAACAAGGAGACCGGCTGCGTCGACGCCCTGTTCTCGGCGCAGACCGAGCACAAGATGCTGTCGCAGTGGCTGGGCCGCAACGGCGCCAACGGCAGCGGTGGCGCGTGGCCCATCCGGGTCGGGCTCAACGACCAGAACGCCTACTACGACGGCTCCCAGGTGCAGATCGGCAAGAACACCGCGGGGCAGTGGATCGGCTCGCTCGACGTGGTGGCCCACGAGATCGGCCACGGCATCGACGACACCACCCCCGGCGGCATCTCCCGGGGCAACACCCAGGAGTTCGTCGCCGACACCTTCGGCGCGGCCACCGAGTGGTTCGCCAACGAGCCGTCCACCTACGACGCGCCGGACTTCCTCGTCGGCGAGAAGATCAACCTGGTCGGCAGCGGCCCGATCCGCAACATGTACAACCCGTCCGCGCTCGGCGACGCGAACTGCTACTCCAGCAGCATCCCGAGCCAGGAGGTGCACGCGGCGGCCGGTCCGGGCAACCACTGGTTCTACCTGCTGGCCATGGGCAGCAACCCGACCAACGGGCAGCCGACCAGCCCCACCTGCAACAGCAGCACGGTGACCGGCCTCGGCATCCAGAAGGCCATCAAGATCATGTACAACGCGATGCTGATCAAGACGACCACCTCGTCGTACCTGAAGTACCGCACCTGGACGTTGCAGGCCGCCAAGACCCTCTACCCGGGCAGCTGCACCGAGTTCAACACGGTCAAGGCCGCCTGGGACGCGGTGAGCGTGCCGGCGCAGTCCGCCGACCCGACCTGCACCGGCGGCACCCCGACGCCCACCCCGACGGCGACCTCCACCCCGACGCCCACCCCGACCTCGGGCGGCTGCTCGGGCCAGAAGCTGACCAACCCCGGCTTCGAGTCCGGCGGCACCGGCTGGACCGCCACCTCGGGCGTGATCACCTCGTCGGCCAGCCAGGCCGCGCACGGTGGCTCGTACAAGGCGTGGCTCAACGGGTACGGCTCGACCCACACCGACACCGTCACCCAGTCGGTGGCGATCCCGGCCGGTTGCCGGGCCACCCTGTCCTTCTGGCTGCACATCGACACGGCCGAGTCGGGCAGCACGGCGTACGACAGGCTGACCGTCAAGGCCGGCAGCACCACCCTGGCGACGTACTCCAACGTCAACGCCGCCAGCGGGTACGTGCAGCGCAGCTTCGACGTGTCCGCGCTGGCGGGCAGCACCGTCACCATCTCGTTCAGCGGGGTGGAGGACAGCAGCCTGCAGACGTCCTTCGTGGTGGACGACACCGCGCTCACCCTGAGCTGACCCTCCCACCGCCGGCAGCGGCCGGTCGTCGCCACCCGCGACGGCCGGCCGTCGGCGTTTCCACCCCACCGCTCCCCCGGTAGCCCGGCGGCCGCCGCGGCCCCACCCGCCGAGCCGACGACAGCCGAACCGGCCGGACCGACGCGGGCCGGCTTCCGCTGGTAACCGCGATTGCGGGCTGCAGACGGCCTCACCGTTCGCTTCTGCGAGGGATATACCTCCTTCCGCTCAGCAGATGCGGGTCGTTAGGGTGACCGGGTGAGCGTGTTCCGGATCAGCGAGGCCGCCGAGTTGCTCGGAGTCAGCGCCGACACCGTGCGGCGCTGGGTGGACGCCGGCCGGTTGCCCGCCCGGCGGGACACCCACGGCCACCGACTCGTCGACGGCGTGGACCTGGCCGGCTTCGTCCGCGCCCAGTCCGCCGCCCCCGACGAAGGGGCCGAGTTCTCCTCGGCCCGCAACCGGCTGCGCGGGATCGTCACCGCCGTCGTCCGGGACACCGTGATGGCCCAGGTCGACATCCAGGCCGGGCCGTTCCGGATCGTCTCCCTGATGAGCCGCGAGGCCGTCGACGAACTGGACCTGCGCGTCGGCTCGGTGGCCGTCGCCGTCATCAAGTCGACCACCGTCGTGGTGGAGCGGCCCGCGCCCACCGGCCCCACCAGGACAAGGACCGACCCGTGACCCGCTCCGACGGACCGCCCGCCCCGACCGCCGACCCGCCGGGCGGGCACCGTCGCACCGTCGTCGTCCCCCTCGTCGCGGCCGTCCTCGCCCTGGCCGGCTGCACGGCCGGGAGCACCGCACCGGCCGCCGACGGTGGACCGCGCGGCACGCTGACCGTCTTCGCCGCCGCGTCGCTGACCGAGTCGTTCACCACCCTCGGCCGGCGGTTCGAGGCCGAACACCCGGGCACGACGGTCACCTTCAACTTCGCCGGCAGCTCCGCCCTGGCCACCCAGATCACCCAGGGCGCGCCCGCCGACGTGTTCGCCTCCGCCGCCCCGAGGAACATGGCCACCGTCACCGACGCCGGGCACGCCGCCGACGCCCCCACCGTCTTCGCCCGCAACCAGCTCGTCATCGCCGTGCCGCAGGGCAACCCGCAGCGCCTCACCGGGCTGGCCGACCTGACCCGCCCGGGGTTGAAGGTCGCGCTGTGCGCCGCCCAGGTGCCGTGCGGGGCGGCGGCCACCACCGCCCTGGACGCGGCCGGCGTACGGGTCACCCCGGTCACCCTCGAACAGGACGTCAGGGGCGCACTGGCCAAGGTGAGACTCGGCGAGGTCGACGCGGCGCTGGTCTACCGCACCGACGCCCGCGCGGCCGACCGGGAGGTCGACGGCGTCGAGTTCCCCGAATCCGCCCGCGCCGCCAACGACTACCCGATCGTGGTGCTCACCGACGCGCCGAACCCCGTCGCCGCCCGCGCCTTCGTCGCGCTGGTCCGGTCGGCGTCCGGCCGGGCCGTCCTCACCGACGCCGGATTCCAGCCACCGGCAGGCCCGTGACCGCGCCCACCCGTCGACGCGGCACCGGTCAACGGGTGCCGGTCGCGCTGCTCGTACCGGCCGCCCTGGGGTTGCTGTTCCTGGTGCTGCCGCTGGGCGGCCTGCTGTTGCGCACCCCGTGGACGTCGCTGGGACCGCGCCTCACCGCACCCGGGGTACTCACCGCGCTGCGGCTGTCGGTGCAGTGCGCCACCCTCGCCACGCTGCTCTGCCTGGCGCTGGGCGTACCCCTGGCCTGGCTGCTGGCCCGGATGGAGTTCCCCGGCCGGCGGCTGGTCCGGGCGCTGGTCACCGTGCCGTTGGTGCTGCCGCCGGTGGTCGGCGGGGTGGCGCTGCTGCTGGTCTTCGGCCGGCGCGGGCCGGTCGGCGGCTGGCTGGACGCCACCTTCGGCGTCACGCTGCCGTTCACCACCACCGGCGTGGTGCTCGCCGAGGCGTTCGTGGCGATGCCGTTCCTGATCATCGCGGTGGAGGGGGCGCTGCGCGGCGTCGACCACCGCTACGAGGAGGCCGCCGCCACCCTGGGCGCGGGCCGGTGGACCACCTTCACCCGGGTCACCCTCCCGCTGGTCGGCCCGGGGGTCGCCGCCGGGGCGGTGCTGTGCTGGGCCCGCGCGCTCGGCGAGTTCGGCGCGACCATCACCTTCGCCGGCAACTATCCGGGCCGTACCCAGACCATGCCGCTCGCCGTCTACCTGGCCCTGGAGACCGACCTGGAGGCCGCCGTGGTGCTCAGCCTGGTGCTGCTCACCGTCTCGGTGGTGATCCTCGCCGGGCTGCGCGACCGGTGGATCGGCGGCCCGTGACACCGCCGCTGCTCGACGGGCACCTGGTCGTCGACCGGGCCGGGTTCCGGCTGGACGTCCGGCTGCACGTCGCCGCCGGGGAGGTGGTCGCGCTGCTCGGCCCGAACGGCGCCGGCAAGACCACCGCGCTGCGCGCCCTGGCCGGGCTGCAGCCGCTCGACGCCGGCCGGCTACGCCTCAGCGGGGTGGAACTGGACCACCCGGACGCCCGCCGGTTCGTGCCACCCGAGCGGCGACCGGTCGGCGTGGTGTTCCAGGACTACCTGCTCTTCCCGCACCTGACCGCCCGGGACAACGTGGCTTTCGGCCCGCGCCGGCAGGGCCTGCCCAGGCGGGCCGCCCGAGCACGGGCCGACCGGTGGCTGGACCGGGTCGGCCTGGCCGGGTACGCCGGGCGGCGACCCCGGCAGCTCTCCGGCGGGCAGGCCCAGCGGGTCGCGCTGGCCCGCGCGCTCGCCGTCCAACCCACCCTGCTGCTGCTCGACGAGCCGCTGGCCGCGCTCGACGCCCGGACCCGGCTGGACACCCGCGCCGAACTGCACCGCCACCTCACCGACCATGCCGGGGCGGCCGTGCTGGTCACCCACGACCCGCTGGACGCGCTGGCGCTGGCCGACCGGCTGGTCGTCGTCGAGGACGGCCGGGTGGTCCAGGAGGGCGACGCCAGCGCGGTGACCACCCGGCCGCGCACCGACTACGTGGCCCGACTGGTCGGGCTCAACCTGCACCGGGGTCGGGCCGACGGGCATCTCGTCCACCTCGCCGACGGGTTCGCCGTGCCGACCGCCGACCGGCTCGACGGCGACGCCTTCGTGGTCTTCCCACCGACCGCCGTCACCCTGCACCCGGACCGACCCGGCGGCGACGCTCCGCACACCTGGCCGGCCACCGTCGCCGGGGTGCACCGGCACGGCGACCACCTGCGGGTGCAGCTCACCGGGCCGGTCAGCACCGTCGCCGACGTCACCCCGGCCGTCGCCGCCGGACTGCGGCTGCTCCCCGGTCAGCAGGTCTGGGCGACCGTCCGGGCCGCCGATGCGCGCGCCTATCCGACCTGAGCGGCACATCGACCACCGGCTCTACCTTCTCCACCGGCAGGGGAGGGCGGCCGGGTGGCGACCGGTCCCCGGCGAAGGATGAATCTCGTACTAGGGTGACGGGAGGTGTGCCGGGAAGACTGGTCGGCGTGCGGTAGTCCATGCCCGAAGCACCTTCCGAGGAGTCGCCGTGCGCGCGAAAGACCTGGCGGTGCCGTTTCCCACGATCACCGTCGGTACACCCGTGCTGGAGGCGGCCCGGCTGCTCGCCGGGCACAACCTGCCCGGCCTGATCGTCGTCGACGCCGCTGACCGTCCCGTCACCGTGCTGGCGGGCACCCAGGTGCTGCGCCTGGTCATCCCCGGCTACTGCCGGGAGGACCCGACGCTGGCCCGGATGATCGACGAGCCGTCCGCGGACGTGTTCCTGCGGGGTGCCGAGGGTCGTACGGTAGCCGACCTGCTGCCCCACGAGCACCTCGAACCGCCCGTGGTCGAACCGCAGGCCACGGTCCTGGAGATCGCCGCGGTAATGGCCCAGAAGCGCAGCCCGCTGGTCGCGGTCGCCGCCCGGGGCGCGGCGATGACGGGCGGAATCACCCTGGACGCACTGCTCGACCGGATGCTGGGCCCGGCGTGAGCGGCCTGGCCTGGACGGCAGTGGCCGTCTTCACCGTCGCGTACGTGCTGATCGCCACCGAGAAGATCCACCGGGTGGCCGCCGCCATCGGCGGCGCGGCGGTGATGTTCCTGATCGGGGCCACCGACACCGAGCACGCCTTCTTCTCCGAGCGATCCGGCATCGACTGGAACGTCATCTTCCTGCTCATCGGCATGATGCTCATCGTCGCGGTGCTCAAACGCACAGGCGCTTTCGAGTACGTCGCCGTGTGGGCGGCCAAGCGCGCCCAGGGGCGGCCGTTCCGGGTGATGGTGATCCTGGTGCTGATCACCGCCGTCGCCTCGGCGGCCCTGGACAACGTCACCACCGTGCTGCTCATCGCCCCGGTGACCTTCCTGGTGTGTGAACGCCTGGACGTGCCGGCGGTGCCGTTCCTCATCGCCGAGGCGATGGCGTCGAACATCGGCGGCACCTCCACCCTGGTCGGCGACCCGCCGAACATCATCATCGGCAGCCGGGGCGGGCTGAGCTACAACGACTTCCTGATCCACCTCGCCCCGCTGGTGGTGCTGCTGCTGGTGGTCTTCCTGGGCCTGTGCCGGGTGCTGTTCCGGCGGGCTTTCCGATACGACCCGACCCGTGCCGCGCAGATCGCCGCGCTGCGGGAGGGCGACGCGATCCGGGACCGCCGGCTGCTCGTCCTCGGGCTGGCGGTGCTCGGCGCGGTGACCGCCGCGTTCGTCCTGCACACCACCCTGCACCTCGAACCGGCGGTGGTCGCCCTGCTCGGCGGGCTGCTGCTGCTCGCGCTGTCCCGCCTGGATGTCGGGGAGGTCAGCCGGGACGTGGAGTGGCCCACCCTGGTCTTCTTCGCCGGCCTGTTCATCATGGTCGGCGCGCTGGTCAACACCGGGGTGGTCGAGCAGATCTCCCGGGCCGCGACCGACGCCACCGCCGACCGGCTGCTGCCCGCCACGATGGTGCTGCTGTGGGGATCGGCCGCGTTGTCGGCGATCGTCGACAACATCCCCTACGTCGCCACCATGAGCCCGGTCGTCGCCGACCTGGTCAACGCCAACGGCGACACCGCCCAGTCCCGGGTGCTCTGGTGGGCGTTGGCCCTCGGTGCCGACCTCGGTGGCAACGCCACCGCCGTCGGCGCGTCCGCCAACGTCGTGGTGCTGGGGTTGGCCGAACGCGCCGGGCAGCGGATCACCTTCTGGCAGTTCACCCGGTACGGGCTGGTCGTGACCCTGGTCACGGTGGGGCTGGCCGTGCCGTACCTGTGGCTGCGTTACTTCGTGCTGGCCTGACCGTCGGCGTCGCCGGCCCGGTCGGCCCCGTCTCCCGCCTCGGGGACCTTCACGGGGCGACCGGGCCTCCGCCACCGGTGCAGCACCCCGTGCCACGCCGGTGCCTCCCGGGCCTCGTCGAAGGCGCGCGCCACCACCACGTCGGTGGAGGAGTGCGCCAGGATGGAGATGACGATGGTCAGCGCGACCAGGTGGAACACCTCGTCGCCGGCGGCGATGCCGGAATCCAGGACCAGCAACCCGTAGACGACCGAGGCGAACCCCTTGGGCCCGAACCACATCGCGGCGGCCTGTTCGCGCAGGCCCAGCCCCGAGCGCAGGAAGGAGACCCACAACGCGAGTGGACGGGCCACCACGATCGCCAGCACCGCGAAGACCCAGCCGGCCCAGGAGATCTCGCCGAGGAACTCCACCGAGATCAGCGCGCCGAACACCAGCAGCGCGGCCAACTTCAACAACTCGGCGATGTTCTCCCCGAAGTGCTCGAACGCGGCCCGTTCCCGGGGCCCGAACGTGGCCACCGTGATCCCGGCGGCGAACGCGGCCAGGAACAGGTTGCCGTGGGTGACCCTGCCCAGCGCCAGCACGAGCAGACCGATGGCGACCCCGTTGAGCGGCGCGTACGCCGCCGACGCGGCGAACCACCGGGTCCGCTCCAACGCGATCGCCGCCAGCGGCACCAGCACCCCGATCAGCAACCCCACCGCCAACTCGGTGCCCAACTCCCCCAGGTGCAGGTCGTCCGAGCCGGCCGCGACCGCGAGCAGCACCACCACGAACGGCAGCGCCAGGCCGTCGTTGACGCCGGACTCGACGTTGAGCAGGTGCCGCAGCCGGGCCGGGACCTTGTCGTTACCGACCAGCGCGGCGGCGAACACCGGGTCGGTGGGAGCCAGGACCGCGCCGATCAACAACGCCTCCGGCCAGTCCAGCCCGGCCACGTAGTGCGCGAGCACCGCCGTCACCAGCAGGGTCAGCGGCAGACCCCAGCCCAGGGCGCGGCCCGGCAGCCGCCACGCCGCACGCAGGTCGGCCCAGCCGACCCGCATTCCGTCGGTGAACAGCACCGCGAACAGCGCCAGCTCGGCCAGCTGCGCCACGATCGGCGAATCCGCCCGCAGGTGCAGCACCCCGCCGGTGTCCTCTCCGAGCAGAAACCCGGCGACCAGGAACAGCGCCGCCGTGGACAGGATGGTCCGGTGGGCCAGCGCGGACACCAGAACCGCGGCGAGCAGGACGGCGGCGAAGCAGAGCAGCAGCACGGTGGGGCCTTCCGGGGGCGCGGACCAGCACGGTGCCGACCAGACTTCCCGGCGCTCCTCGGATCGCCGTGATCATAGCGGCCAGGTGGGCCGCACCGCTGCGGTGGCCGGGTCACCGCCCGGCGGGCCGCTCCGACTCCGGTTCGAAGACGTCCGGCACGCCGTCGCGGTCCAGGTCGACGCTCTCCGCCTCGTGCACCCGCCGGTAGACGCGTCCCCGGGCGCGCAGGATGACGCTGGCCAGCAGCGCGGACAGCAGGGAGCCGGCGAGTACGGCGATCTTGGCGTGGTCGTCCAGCTCACTACCCAGGCCGAAGGCGAGCTCCCCGATCAGCAGCGACACGGTGAAGCCGATCCCGCCGAGCAGCGCAAGGCCGAGCACGTCGAGCCAGTTGAGGCCTTCGTCGAGGTCGGCCCGGGTGAACCGGGACACCAGCCAGGTCGCGATCAGGATGCCGACCGGCTTGCCGATGATCAGGCCGACGACGATGCCGACCGCGACCCGGTCGGTCAACGCGGCGGCCAGTCCGGCGAGGCCGCCGACGGTGACGCCGGCGGACAGGAACGCGAAGACCGGCACGGCGATCCCGGCGGAGATCGGCCGGATCCGGTGCTCGAAGTGTTCGGCCAGGCCGGGGCCGGCGTTCGGGCCACCCGCCGCCGCGCTGCGGACCACCGGGACGGTAAAGGCGAGCAGCACCCCGGCCACGGTGGCGTGCACCCCCGACTCGTGCACCAACACCCAGGTGAGGGCCGCGAGCGGCAGCAGCAGCCACCAGGACCGCACGCGGCGCTGCACCAGGAACGCGAAGCCGGCAAGCGGCAGCAACGCGCCCAGCAGCGGGACGACGGACAGGTCGAAGGTGTAGAAAACCGCGATGATCATGATGGCGAGCAGGTCGTCGACCACTGCCAGGGTGAGCAGGAAGGTCCGCAACGCGGACGGCAGGAAGCGGCCCACCACGGCGAGCACCGCCAGGGCGAAGGCAATGTCGGTGGCCGTGGGGATGGCCCACCCCCGACCGGCGTCGCCCCCCGCTCCGGCGGCGATCACGTAGTAGAGCGCCGCCGGCACGATCACCCCGCCGACGGCCGCAGCCACCGGCACCGCCGCCCGGCGGGGGTCACGAAGGTCACCGGCGACGAACTCGCGCTTGAGCTCCAGACCGGCGACGAAGAAGAAGACGGCCAGCAGACCGTCGGCGGCCCAGGTGGCGAGGCTGAGATCCAGGTGTAGCGCCGCCGGGCCGACGGTGAGGTCCCGCAACGCCTGGTACTCCCCGGACCAGGGCGAATTTGACCAGATCAAGGCCATGAGCGCCGCGACGAGCAGGAGTGCGCCGCCCACCGTCTCCTTGCGGAGGATGTTGGAGATGCGGCTGGTCTCGCCCCACGAGCGGCGGGCGAACAGGCTGGTACGGCGCCGGTCGGCGTCGGTCACGGGAACTCCTCGTCGGCAGGGGTCGCGTCATCCATCGCCGACCAGACTTCCCGGCACACCAGCGCCAACCCTATCCGCCTCCGCGGCGAACACATCGACGTTCGCGACGGGGGCACGGGCACCCGCGCCTCAGTACCCGGCGGCGGCGCGGCGAACCATCCGCCTGGCTTCGTCACGCGGCACCCCGGTGGCCCGCAGCAGGTCGTTGGCGACCGTCCGGAGCTGGGACACGACGATGGTGCCGGAGAACCCGACCTCCTGCCGGCAGGCGGCACCGGCCGCCCGGACGGCGTCGAGCACCCGTTCCCGGGCACGCACCGGCTCGCGGGTGCCGAGGAACTCCCCGCGCAGCAGCCGCACCGCCTCCCCGAGATCGGTCACGGCGACCGGCAACCCGGCCGGCACCGGCTCGTCGTCGCGCAGCGCGGTGCCGATCCGGCGGACCAACGACCGGCTGTTGCGGAAGGCCCGGTCCAGGTGGTGGGCACCCTGCCGGTAGGCGGCCAGCGCCCGGCGTCGCCGCCAGCGCACCGGGGAGAGCCGGACCACCTCGTCGGCGGCCTCGATCACCTCGCCGAGCCGGCGCAGTTCCGGCTCGGCGTCGCGCATCCGGTCCAGGACCCCCTCGACGGCGTCGGCGTCCCGACCCGCCAGGGCGCGTCCGGAGGCGGTCAGGTCCCGGGCGAACCGCTCCAGCGCCGGGCCGGCCACCCGGCGCACGGTGCGCAGCGGGTGCAGCGGGGCCAGCACGAGCACCACGAACAGACCCACCGCGCCGCCGATCAGCGCGTTGAGCGTGCGGGGCAGTTCCAGGTCCGGCGCGGTCGGGGTGAGCGTGGCGATCAGCACCGCCGTACCGCCGGCCTGGGTCATCAGCGCGCCGGTGCCCCGGACCAGCACCGCGACGGTGATCGCCAGGAAGACGATCACGCCGGTCTGCCAGGCGCCGGTGCCGACCAGCAGGATGAGCAGGTCACCGACGAGGATGCCGAGCACGACACCGATGACCAGTTCGACGGTGCGCCGGGCCCGGTTGCCCAACGCCGCGGCGATCACACCGACGGCGGCGGCCGGGGCGAAGGTCGGCTCCGCGTTGCCCAGCACCTCCCGGGCCAGCACCCAGGCCAGCGCCGCCGCCAGCCCCGCCTGCACCGCGACGATCAGGTACGTCTGCAACCGGCGGTGCGAGTCCCGCCCGACGGCGGAGATCCGGTCGCCGAGCCGGGTCGCCCCCGACCGCCCGTCGGCCACCCGGCCCGTCTGACCCATGGGCCCGGTTACCCGGGACCGTCACCGACGAACCCGCCCGCTCCGGCCGGGTACGCCATCGTGGCGGCCAGCGCCAGCGCACCGGGCAGCCGGGTGTCCTGACGCAGGAACTGCACCACCACCGGCACCGGCGAGCGCAGCAGGCAGCCGTACGGGCGGTCGAGGCGGACCGCCTCCGGATCGATCAGGTCGTTGAGGCGTACGTGTCGGATCCGGCGGGCGGCCACGGTGATCCGGTACGGCCCGACCGGTTCGGCGTCCTCGTAGTAGAGGTCGAACTCCACGTCGGCGTCGGTCGGCGTGGCGTTGAGCACGCAGAGCTGGTCGAAGCCGGTGAACTGCGGCTCCTCCCCGCTGCCCGGGAACGGGATGTGCCCGCCCGGCACCACCCACACCCGGGCCCCCACCTGCGGCGTCACACCGGCTCCAGCAGCCGGGCCAGGTCCGGGGTGAGGAACACCCCGTCCGGGTCGAGCCGGCGGCGGGCCGCCTGGAAGTCGTCCCAGCGGGGGAAGAGCGGGCGTAGCTCGCGGGCGGTCAGCCAGTGCTTCTTGCCCCAGTGCGGCCGACCACCGTACTGGCGGAACACCGCCTCCATGTCCCGGAAGTACTCCTCGTGGGGCAGGCCGGCGTTCTGCAGGCAGGCGATGGTGGTGGTGGGCCGACCGTGGGCGTTGCTCAACCAGATGTCGTCGGCGGCGACGGTACGCACCAGCACCCGCCAGGCGGCCACCCGCCGGTGCCGGGCCATGATCCGGCGGCGTACCTCGGCGAAGCAGGCCGGGAACGCCTCCGACGGCAGCATGTACTCGATCTCCTCGAAGCGCAGCGCCCGGTCCCGGGGGATGGTCCGGTGGGTGGGGCCCACCTCGTTCTCCCGGGTCCGCGCCGGTGCGGTGCCGGCACTGTCCCACACCCCCTGCTCCACCGGCGGGCGGTCGGCCCGGTTCATGGTGCGCACCTGGGTCTGGTCGCTGCGCGGATACCAGTAGAAGTCCATGTTGCGGTTGGTGTGCTGCAACTCGGCCAGGTGGTCGAGGGTCCAGTCGAGCCGGGCGCACCAGGTACGGCGGCGCAGGTCGTAGCGAGGCTGCACGTCCAGGGTCAGCCGGGTGACCACCCCCAGCGCGCCGAGCGACAGCCGCACCGCCGGCAGCAGCTCGGGGTGCTGCTCGGCGTCGACGTCCAGCACCTCGCCGGTGCCGGTGACCAGCCGCGCCCCGACGACCTGGGTGCTGAGGTTGCCGAAGCCCAGGCCGGTGCCGTGGGTGCCGGTGGCGGTGGCCCCCGCGATCGACTGGTAGTCGACGTCACCCAGGTTGTCCATGGCCAGCCCGGCGTCGTAGAGCCCCTCCCCCAGCGCCCGCAGCTTCGTGCCGCCCAGCACGGTGGCCCGGTCGCCGTCCTCGGCCAGCACCCCGGCCAACCGGTCCAGGCTGAGCAGCACGCCGTCGGTGCGCACCAGAGGGCTCGACGAGTGGCCGGAGCCGACCGGGCGGACCGTCGTGCCGGTCTCCCGGGCCCGCCGCACCAGCCGGCACACCTCGGCCTCGTCGGCCGGGTGGGCGTACCGGGCCGGGGTGAAGGTGAGGCTGCCGGACCAGTTGACGAACGCGTCTGCCACCGCACCGCCTCCTGCCGCCGGGCCCGGCGCTTACCCGACGTCCGGGCGGCTACACGCCGGCCGGCCCGGTCGCTCCCGGCCGGGCGTCGGCCCGGCCGGGAGCGGAGGCGGGTCAGAGGGTACGGGCCAGCCGGTCGGCGAGCAGCCGGGCGAACCGGGCCGGGTCGGCCAGGTCGCCGCCCTCGGCGAGCAGCGCCGTGCCGTAGAGCAGTTCGGCGGTCTCGGTCAGCGCCGCGCTGTCGTCGCCCCGCTGGTGGGCGACGCGCAGGCCGGTGACCAGCGGGTGGGTCGGGTTGAGTTCGAGGATGCGCTTGACCGGCGGCAGTTCCTGCCCCATCGCCCGGTACATCTTCTCCAGGGTCGGGGTGATGTCGTGCGCGTCGCCGACGATGCACGCGGGCGAGGTGGTCAGCCGGGAGGAGAGCCGGACCTCCTTGACCGTGTCGGCGAGCGCCCCGCCGAGGAAGGTGAGCAGTTCGGCGTACTCCTTGTTCTGCTGCTCCCGGGCGACCTCGGTGTCCTTGCGTTCCTGCTCGGTCTCCAGGTCGACCTGGCCCTTGGCGATGGAGCGCAGCGGCTTGCCGTCGAACTGGCCGACCCGCTCCACCCACACCTCGTCGACCGGGTCGGTGAGCAGCAGCACCTCGAAGCCCTTGGCCCGGAACGCCTCCAGGTGCGGCGAGTTCTCCAGCATGGTGCGGTTCTCGCCGGTGGCGTAGTAGATCTCGGTCTGGCCGTCCTTCATCCGCTCCACGTACCCGCCCAGCGTGGTGGGCTCGGTGTCGTGGTGGGTGGAGGCCACCGAGACCAGCTCCAGAATGGTCTCGGTGTTGTCCGGGTCCTCCAGCAGACCCTCCTTGACCACCCGGCCGAACTCGCCCCAGAAGGTGGCGAACTTCTCCGGGTTGCCGGTACGCATCTCCTTGACCGTGGCGAGCACCTTGCGGACCAGCCGGCGGCGGACGATCTGGATCTGCCGGTCCTGCTGGAGGATCTCCCGGGAGATGTTCAGCGACAGGTCGTGCGCGTCCACCACGCCCTTGACGAAGCGCAGGTAGTTCGGCATCAGCGCGGCGCAGTCGTCCATCACGAACACCCGCTTGACGTAGAGCTGCACCCCGCGCCGACCGTCGGCCTGGTACAGGTCGTACGGCGCGTGCGCGGGCAGGAACAGCAGCGCCTCGTACTCGAAGGTGCCCTCCCCGCGCATGTGGATGGTCTCCAGCGGGTCGGTCCAGTCGTGGCTGACGTGCCGGTAGAAGTCCCGGTACTCCTCCTCGGCGACCTCGTCGCGCGGACGCGCCCAGAGCGCCTTGCGGGAGTTGAGGGTCTCCTCGGTGGGCTCGCCGCCGTCGACGCCCGGCACCGTGGTGCGGATCGGCCAGGCGATGAAGTCCGAGTACCGCTTGACGATCTGCCGGATCGTGGCGAGGTCGGCGTAGTCGTGCAGGTTGTCCTCGTCGTCGGCGGGCTTGAGGTGCACGGTGACCGAGGTGCCCTGCGGGGCGTCGTCGACGGTCTCCACCACGTACGTGCCCTCGCCGCTGGACTCCCAGCGGGTGCCCTCGGCCTGCCCGGCCCGCCGGGTGAGCAGGGTGACCCGGTCGGCGACCATGAACGTCGAGTAGAACCCGACACCGAACTGGCCGATCAGCTCGCCGCCGGCGGTCTCCTTGGACTCCTTGAGCTTGCGCAGCAGCTCGGCGGTGCCGGAGCGGGCGATGGTGCCGATCAGCGAGACGACGTCCTCGCGGGACATGCCGATGCCGTTGTCCCGCACGGTCAGGGTCCGGGCCTGCGGGTCGGTGACCAACTCGATGTGCAGGTCAGAGGTGTCGACGTCGAGGTCGGAGTCGACCAGCGACTCCAGCCGGAGCTTGTCCAACGCGTCGGAGGCGTTGGAGATCAGCTCGCGCAGGAAGACGTCCTTGTGCGAGTAGATGGAATGCACCATCAGTTGCAGCAGCTGGCGTGTCTCCGCCTGGAACTCCAGCGTCTCGGTCCGACTGCTCACACCAACCTCCTCGTACGGGTGGGCCAGATCCGCGCAACAGGATACGAGGTGCCGTGGCGGCCCGGTCACGCCCGGTCGTCGTCCCGACGAACCAGCAGGTTGGCCTGCGGGGTGCGTTCCATGGCGCCGGCGAACTCCTGCGGCGCGCGGCACATCCGGGCCTGCTCCGACAGTCCGGCGGCGCCCAGTAGCGCGGCCACGTGGTCCGGGCGGCGGCGACGGAAGGCCAGCGCCACCGGGTGGCCCCACGCCTCGGTGTAGCGGACCGTCTCGTCGCCGACCTGGAAGGCGAGCAGGGCGTGCCCGCCGGGGGCGAGGACCCGGTGGAACTCGGCGAACACCCGGGGCAGCCACTCGTCGGGCACGTGGATGACGCTGTACCAGGCGACCAGCCCGGCCAGCACGCCGTCGGCCACCGGCAGGTCCAGCATGGACGCCTCGACGAAGGTCAGGTCGGGATGGGCCAGCCGGGCCTGCGCCAACATGCCCGGGGACAGGTCGAGCCCGGTGACGGCCAGCCCGAGGTCGCGCAGGTGGCCGGTGATCCGCCCGGGGCCGCAGCCGACCTCCAGCACCGGCCCGCCCCCGCCGGTCAGCACGGTCTCGGCGAACGCGGCGAGCATGGCCCGGTCGACCGGGCGGGCGGCCAGCTCACCACGGTTGCGGGTGGTGTACTCGGCGGCCATCGTGTCGTAGGAGGCGCGGGTCTCGGCGAGGAAGTCGGCATCGGTCACGGTCGCGGACCCTACCGGCCGCGCGGCTGCGCCGGAGGGTCAGCGGGAGGTCGTCGGGCGGGTGACGTCGTGCACGTGGTGCACCACGTCGTGCAGGAAGTAGACGGCGAAGCGGCCGACGGTGAACACCGAACCGTTGCTGCGCCGGCCCGGCCGGGCCCACTGCCCGGGCATGACGGCGTCGAACGCGGCGGCGGTCGACTCGGCCTGTTCGGCGAGTTCCCCGGCCACCCGGGCCGGTGACTGGTGGAAGTAGTCGTCCTCGACGGCGGTGGCGTCCTGGTCCCAGTTGGGGAAGACCGGGTCGTCCTCGTCGAGCATCAGCGCCAGCCGACCCCGGAAGATCCGGCAGGTGTCCCGCACGTGGCAGGCGTACTCCACCGGCGACCAGACGGTCGGCGCGGGCCGCCGGGTCGCCTCGGGCCGGGACAGCACCTCCCGCCAGACCGGGACGGTGGCCCGCAGCAGACCCCCGGTGGCCTCGGCCCGCTGCGGCACGAAACCGCACTCGGCGCACCCGTCGTCGATGACGCCGGTCCAGTCCCGGTCCTCCGGCGTGATCGCCGCCCACTCCGACATGCGGCGATCCTGCCACGCGGCTGCCGGGTCGGCACCGGCGGTAGGGTGTACGCCGCTGGCAGATCCGGGCGGAGGTGGTCGTCGTGGCACGGGACGCGGAGCGCACGCTGATCGCCGTCAACAGGAAGGCACGGCACGACTACACCGTCCTGAAGACGTACGAGGCGGGCATCGTGCTGGTCGGCACCGAGGTGAAGTCGCTGCGCGAGGGGCGGGTGTCGCTGGTCGACGCGTTCGCCCAGGAACGCGACGGCGAGATCATGCTGTACGGCCTGCACATCGCCGAGTACGGCTTCGGCACCTGGACCAACCACCAGCCCCGGCGGACCCGCAAGCTGCTGCTGCGTCGGGTGGAGATCGGCCGCATCCTGGAGAAGTTGCGCGACCCCGGGGTGACCCTGGTGCCACTGTCGATGTACTTCAGCAACGGCTGGGCCAAGGTCGAGGTCGGGCTGGCCCGGGGCCGCCGCTCGTACGACAAGCGTCAGGTGCTCGCCGAACGCGACGCGAACCGGGAGATCGCCCGGGAGTTGGGCCGCCGGCTCAAGGGCCGACGACCGGCCGGCGAGGGCCGCCGGCCGGGCTGACCGTTTCCCCCGGAGCGCCCTGCGGGCTCAGCCGGGAGCGTGGTCGTCCGCTGCGGCGGTGTCGGCGGTGCCCGGGGCGCTGGCGAGCACGATCGCGGCGGCCACGGTGGTCAGGGTCGCCAGGACCGCCCAGGGCAGCCAGCCGGCGCGGACGCCGTCGCCGAGCAGCAGCACCCCGGCGACCGAGGGGACGACGATCTCGACCGCCCAGAGCACGGCGGTGACCGGCCCGACCTGCCCGTGGCGCAGCGCGTGCGCGTAGAGGATCGTCCCGGCCACCCCGGAGATGACCAGTCCCCAGGTCACCGGCTCCAGCAGCAGGTCCCGAGCCGCCGCGCCGGGGTGGCCCAGCGGGTCGGGTGGCGGGGTCAGCGCCCGCGCGCACAGCGCGGTGATGCCCCAGGAGAGGCCGGCCAGGGTGGCGGCGACGACCGGCCGGGCGACCCGCAGGGCGGCGAGGCCGGCGATCGCGGTCAGCACCGCCGCACCGGCCAGGCCGACCCGCAGTGCCGTGGACGCGGTGACCGGTGGTTCGGGGCCGGCGGCCAGCGAGATGACGGTCAGGGCGGCGACGGTGAGCAGGATCGCCCCGGTGTCCCGGCGGCGCAGGCGCGCGCCGAGCACGATCCGGGCGATGACCACGGTGACGGCCAGCGAGCCGGCGGTGACCGACTGCACCGCGTACACCGGCAGTTTCTGGAGGGCGACCAGGGAGGCCAGCCAGGCCAGTGTGTCGCAGGCCAGGCCGGCGAGGTAGAGCGGGTGGCCGAGGGCGCGCAGGGTGCTGGCCCCGCGCCGGGCCCCGACGGCCTGCAGGACCGAGCCGACGCCGTAGCCGAACGCCGCGCCGAGGGCGACGGTCAGCGCCAGGCCGGACGTCACGGCCCGCCCCCGACACCGGCCCGGTCGAACGCCCCCGGCCCGGTGGACGCCGCCGACCCGGTTGCGGTGGTCACCGCCGGCACGGTCATCGGCACCGCCTCTGTTCCTGGTCCCGGCCGGGTCCGCGTCAGCCGTCGCTCCGTCGCATTCTCCCCGCCGCGTCCGCGCACCGCAGCGCGGCGCCACCGCGGCGCGCCACCATGGTTCCACAAGACTTCTTGTACTTCATGTCTTGTACTTCTAGGGTGGGCACATGACGGAGGAACCCACCCGGCACCTGACCGACCCCCGGGCGATGCGCGCGCTCGCCCACCCGACCCGCTTGCGACTGCTCGGCGAGCTGCGGGTGCGGGGCCCGCGCACCGTCGGCATGCTCAGCGACGCCATCGACGAGGCGGTCGGTTCGGTCAGCTACCACCTGGGCAAGCTGGCCGAACACGGCTTCGTCGAGGAGGCCCCCGAGCACGCCCGCGACCGCCGGGAACACTGGTGGCGGGCGACACACGCCCGGACGTCCTGGGAGCCGGTCGAGATGCTCGCCGACCCGGAACGCCGGACCGCCTCCGACCTGCTGCGCCGCGCCGTGCTCGACCGGTACGCGGAACGCCTCGGCCACTACCTCGACGTCGAGGCGACCCTCGACCCGCAGTGGGTGCGCGGCACCGCCAGCAGCGACTCCTGGCTGCACCTGACCAGCGACGAGCTGATCGAACTGCGGGCCGACCTGGAGGCGCTGGCCGCCCGCTGGCAGGCCCGCAGCGACCCCGCCCGGCCGGGGGCCGAGACGGTGACGCTGATGTACCACGCCTTCCGGGACCCGCGGTGACGCCGCGTCGCCGCGCCCCGCTGGTCGGCCTGCTGCTCGGTCACACCGTCTCGCTCACCGGCAACATGCTCACCCTGATCGCGCTGCCGCTCTACGTGCTCGCCGAGACCGGCTCGCCCGCCGCCACCGGCCTGACCGGCGCGGCAGCCACCGTGCCGGTGGTCCTCGGCGGCGCGCTCGGCGGGGTGCTGGTGGACCGGATCGGCTACCGGCGGGCCAGCGTCCTGGCCGACGTGGTCTCCGGGCTGACGGTGGCGGCCGTGCCGCTGCTCGATGCCACCGTCGGCCTGCCGTTCTGGGCGCTGCTCGTGCTCGTCTTCGCCAGCGGCCTGCTCGACACCCCCGGGCAGACCGCCCGCAACGCCCTGCTGCCGGAGGCGGCCACCGCCGCCGGGGTGCCACTGGAGCGGGCCGTCGGCTGGTACGAGGCCAGCGAGCGGGGTGCCCGGCTGGTCGGCGCCCCGGTGGCCGGACTGCTCGTCGCGACCCTTGGCGCGCTGCCCGTGTTGGCCCTGGACGCCGCCACCTTCGCGGTCTCGGCGCTGGTCGTGGCGCTGCTGGTGCCCCGGTCGCTGCGTCCCGCCACGCCCACCGACCCGGCCGGCGGGGGCTACTGGCGGGAATTCGCCGCCGGGGTGCGGTTCCTGACCCGGGAGCCGCTGCTGCGCGCGGTGGTGCTGCTGGTGCTGGTGACCAACTTCTTCGACGCGACCAAGAGCAGCGTGCTGCTACCGGTGGTGGCCGACCGGGAACTCGGCGGGGCCACCGCGTTCGGCCTGCTGGTCGGCGCGATGGGCGGCGGCGCGCTGGCCGGGTCGCTGCTGTTCAGCGCGGTCGGCCACCGGCTGCCCCGCCGGGCCACCTTCGTCACCGCCTTCGCCGTCGCCGGTGCGCCACCCTTCTGGGCGCTGGCCGCCGCGCCACCGTTGCCCTGGATCGTCGGGGTCTTCGCCCTGTCCGGATTCGCCGCCGGGGCGATCAACCCGCTGCTCGGCGCGGTGGAGCTGGAACGGGTGCCGGCCCACCTGCGGGCCCGGGTGTTCGGGGTGATCGGGGCGGGCTGCTGGGCCGGCATGCCGCTGGGCGCGCTCGCCGCCGGGGTGGCCGTCGACGGCTTCGGCACCACGCCCGTCCTGCTCACCGTGGGCGGCTGCTACCTGCTGGTGGTGCTCACCCCACTACTCGGCGGCCCGTGGCGCACCCTGGACCGCCCGAACACCCCCACCCACCCCGCCCAGACCCCCACACCGGTCGCCTGACCCCCCTTCCCGCCCCCGGCCGCCCCTGTTCCCCGGCCCCGGCCCGCCGCTCGTTCCCCGGTGATCAAGACGTTTGCGTCAACTTCGATCTTCACGTTGACGCAAACCTCTTGATCAATTGACGCAAACTTCTTGATCACCCGGGCGGGGTGGACCGGGACCGGGCCAGGGTGGGATGGGGTGGGGGGCCGAGGCGGGACGCGGTGAGGTGGGGGCGCGACGCGTCTGGCGGGGGGCGTGCCGACACGGTGCGGGGCGGGGTGCGGGCAGGCCCCGGCCCGGGGGCGGGCGGCCCGGGGGTCAGTCGCGGCGTAGGTCGGCGTGGGCGGCGCGGAGCCGGTCCACGGCCGGGTCGGTGCCGGGTGGGACGTGCCGGTCGAGTGCGGCCCAGACCTCGGCGAGGGCGTCGGTCACGGCCCGCAGCTCAGCGGCGTGCCGCAGGGCGCCCTGCCGGTGCGACTCCTCCAGCCGGCGGGCCCAACCCGCCGTCACGGTGGCGAGGCGTTCGCCGTCGGCGCGGGCCTGGGCGGCGCTGCGGGCGGCGGGGGCCGGCACGATCGCGGCGACCGGCCGGGGGTCGCCGTCGCGGGTGACCAGGGTGACCGTGTCGGTCAGCTCGGCCATCGCGATCAGCTGGGTCAGCCGGGTACGCAGCTCGCGCAGCGGCACGGATCGCGGTTGACCACTGTGGTGGGACAGCGCGGGGGCAGCCATGTCCCCATGGTCCGACCCGGGTATGACATTTACCGTCATGACGGTCCGGGTGGGGTGGACCAGGTGTCCACCCCACCCGGGTCGGTCAGCTCGCCTGCAACGTCACGTCGTCGATGACGAAGCTGGTCTGCAACGAGGAGTCCTCGGTGCCGGTGAACTTCAGGGTCACCGTCTGCCCGGCGTACGCGCCCACGTCGAACGAGCGCAGCGTGTAGCCGGTGGCCTTGTTGAGGTTGGAGTACGTGGCCAGCGTGGTGCTGCCGACCTGGACCACCAGCTTGTCGTACGCGACGGTGGTGGTCCGCTCGGCGGTGTCGATGTGCAGGTAGAAGGCGAGGGTGTAGGAGGAGCAGCCGGCCGGCACGGTCACCGACTGGGACAGCGTGTCGGTGCTGGTGCTGCCGTTGCCGTTGAGCCATGCCTTGTAGGAGCCGGTGCGGGCCGGCTGGCTGGACGAGTTGGTGATGACGCCGGTGGTGGCCGTCCACGGGCTGGTGCCGGACTCGAAGCCGCCGTTGCCGACGACCTGCCCGCCGGTGCAGCTCCCGGTGCCGCCGGTGACGGTCAGGGTGTAGCTGGCCGTCCGGGTGGCCGAGCCGGTGCCGGTCACGGTCAGCGTGAAGGTGCCGAGGCTGGCGCTCGACGACGCGCTGACCGTCATGGTGGCCGAGCCGCCGGAGGTGACCGACGACGGGCTGAACGCGACGCTCACGCCGCTGGGCGCGCCGGAGGCCGACAGCGCGACGGTCTGGGCGCTGCCGCTGGTGGTGGCGGTGCTGACCGTGGCGGTGGTGGAGCCGCCCCGGGTCACGCCGCCGGCGGTCGGGCTGACCGCGACCGAGAAGTCGTTGGTCGGGGTGCCGCCGCCGACCGCGAGGTCCCAGATGGCGTACGCGACGCCGTCGGCGCTGCGGTTGAGCCCGGTGGCGTTGATGTTGCTGGTGGTGTCGCAGGACGAGTGGTAGCACGGGTCGTACGCGGCGTTGGCGGTGCCACCCCACTTGCTGGCCTGGGCGCTGGTCTTGCGGGCGCTGGCCCCCATCGCGTAGCCCGAGGTGGGGATGCCGGCCTGCTGGAACGAGTAGTCGTCGGAGCGGCCCTGGCCCTCGGTGTTCTCCTCCGGCGACAGCCCGAGGGAGTCCCAGTACGCCTTGAGCGGCGCGGCGGTGGTGGAGGTGACCCGGTTGATGAAGTAGCCGCCGTTGGTCGAGGCGACCATGTCGAAGTTGTAGTACCCCTTGATGTAGCCCTTCTGGGCGGTGGTCAGGGAGTTGACGTAGAACTTCGAGCCCTGCAGGCCCTGCTCCTCGCCGTTCCACCAGGCGAACCGGACCCGCTTGGTCATGGTCGGGCTCTGTTGGGCGAGCACCAGGGCGTTCTCCAGCAGCACCGACGAGCCGGAGCCGTTGTCGTTGATGCCCGGTCCGGCGGCGACGCCGTCGAGGTGCGCGCCGAACATGATCACGTCGTCGGCGGGGCCCTGCGGCCACTCGGCGATCACGTTGTTGCCCCGGTAGGTGCAGGTGGTGCAGGTCTGCTCGGTGACCGTGTAGCCGGCGGCCTGGAGCTTGGACTTCACGTAGGCGACCGAGGCGGTGTAGCCGGCCGAGCCGGCCCGCCGGTTGCCGCCGTTGCTGGTGGCGATGCTCTGGAACTGGGCCAGGTGCGCCTGCACGTTGGCGACCTGGACGTCCGGCGCGGCGAGCGCGGCGACGGCCGGCGCGGCGGTGGCCGGCCGGGCGGTCGGGGTGGCCGAGGCCGGTGGCGCGGCCAGGGCGAGCGTCACCGCGGTGACGGCGGCGATCGCCAGGGTTCTGCGCTTCATGCGAGCTCCTCATGGGGGTCGGCGGGGCATCCGCCCAGGCGTCACCGTCCCGTCTGTCGGAGGCGACCGGGGGGTGGACGGGAGACCCGCGATCCGGGGGTGGGATCGCGGCGGAAACGCCGGGGAAGCAAACACTGACATGTATCAATCTGCGGGTCAATGCGTCGGACGGTGTCACATTCGCGGACGCCGGAGGTCGCGACGCCGGACACCGGTCGGGACGAGGTCGGCGCGGGGTGTAGACAACGCGCGTATACGCGGTGTGTATAGTCCCCCGCATGTCCATCGGCCAGACCTTCCTCGGCCTGCTGGAGGCAACCCCCCGGCACGGCTACGACATCAAACGGCGCTACGACGAACACTTCGGCCATTCCCGCCCGGTCGCCTACGGCCAGGTCTACGCGACCCTGTCCCGGCTGCTGCGCGGCGGCCTCGTCGAGGTGGAGGCGGTCGAGCCCGGCGAGGGCCCCGACCGCAAGCGGTACGCCATCACCGAGGCGGGCGTCGCCGACGTGGCGCAGTGGCTGGCCCGCCCGGAACAGCCCGAGCCCTACCTGCAGAGCGTGCTCTACACCAAGGTCGTGCTCGCCCTGCTCACCGGCCGCGAGGCGGCCGAACTGCTCGACGTGCAGCGCGCCGAGCACCTGCGCCTGATGCGGGAACTGACCCGGCGCAAGCGCGGCGGCGATTTCGCCGAACAGTTGATCTGCGATCACGCACTCTTCCACCTGGAGGCCGACTTGCGCTGGCTGGAACTGACCACCGCCCGGCTCGACGAGCTGGCCGCGCGGGTACGCGCATGAGCGCCCCGCTGCTGGTCGCCGAGGGCCTGCACCGCAGCTTCGGCGAGACCGTCGCGCTGGTCGACGCCGGGCTGCGCATCGACGAGGGCGAGGTGGTCGCGGTGCTCGGCTCGTCCGGCTCCGGCAAGTCCACCCTGCTGCACTGCCTGGCCGGGATCGTCCGCCCCGACCGGGGCCGGGTGGTCTTCGACGGCCGGGACCTGGTGACGATGACCGACGCCCAGCGCAGCGCCCTGCGCCGGGAGGCCTTCGGGTTCGTCTTCCAGTTCGGGCAGCTGGTGCCCGAGCTGACCTGCCTGGAGAACGTCGCCCTGCCGCTGCGGCTGGCCCGCGTCGGCCGCCGCGAGGCCGAGCAGCGGGCCGGGCAGTGGCTGGAACGGCTGGAGGTCACCGAGGTGGCCGGCAAGCGCCCCGGCGAGGTCTCCGGCGGCCAGGGGCAACGCGTCGCCGTCGCCCGCGCGCTGGTCACCCGCCCCCGGGTGATCTTCGCCGACGAACCGACCGGCGCGCTGGACTCGCTCAACGGCGAACGGGTCATGCGGCTGCTCACCGAGGCCGCCCGGGACACCGGGGCAGCGGTGGTGCTGGTCACCCACGAGGCACGGGTGGCCGCGTACTCCGACCGGGAGGTCGTGGTGCGCGACGGGCGGACCCGCAACCTGGAGGTGGCGGCGTGACCGGTCGGGGCGCGCTCGCGGACCTGGCGATGGGTGCCCGGATGGCGCTCACCGGCGGCCGGGAGGGTTGGACCCGGGCGCTGCTCACCGCCGTCGGCGTCGGCATCGGGGTGGCCATGCTGCTGCTGGCCACCGCCGTACCCGGGGCGCTCGACGCCCGACAGGCGCGCGGCGACGCCCGCGACGACCTGCGGTTCGGCGAACAGGTCGCGGCCGGTCCCGGCACCCTGCTGGTGCACGCGCTGGACACCGAGTTCCGGGGCCGGCCGGTGCGAGGTCGGCTGCTGCGGCCGGAGGGTCCGGCCGCGCCCGTCCCGCCGGGACTGACCGCCCTGCCCGCCCCCGGCGAGGTGGTCGTCTCCCCCGCCCTGCGCCGGCTGCTCGACTCCTCCGACGGCCCGTTGTTCGCCCCCAGGCTGGGCGGCGCGAAGGTCACCGGGACCATCGCCGACGAGGGCCTCGCCGGCCCCAACGAACTGGCCTACTACCAGGGCGACGACCGGCTGTCCGACACGTCCGGGGCGACCCGGCTGGACAGCTTCGGCGGCGGGCTGCCCGGCGAGGGGTTCGGCCCGGTGCTGATGCTCCTGGTGGCGGTCATCTTCGTGGTGCTGCTGCTGCCCATCGCGGTGTTCCTCGGCTCCGCCGTGCGCTACGGCGGCGAACGACGTGACCGGCGGCTCGCCGCGCTGCGCCTGGTCGGCGCGGACACCACCATGGTCCGGCGGATCGCCGCCGGGGAGGCCGCCGCCGGCGCCCTGCTCGGGGTCGCCGTCGGCATCGGGTTCCTGCTCGCCGGCCGCCAGCTGGTCCCGCTGGTCACCCTCTACGACATCAGCGTGTACGCCGCCGACATCCGGCCGCCCACCGCGCTGCTGCTGGCCGTCGTGCTGGCGGTGCCGGCACTGGCCGTGCTGGTGGCGATGTTGGCGCTGCGCGCGGTCGTGGTGGAGCCGCTCGGGGTGGCCCGGCGCGGCACCCCGGTGCGCCGTCGGCTCTGGTGGCGGCTGTTGCTCCCCGCGGCCGGCCTGGCCCTGCTGCTGCCCGTGGCCGGTCTGCGCGAGGGCGACGGCGGGATGACCCGGTGGGTGGTGCCGGCCGGCGCGGTGCTGCTGCTGATCGGCACGGTCACCCTGCTGCCCTGGCTGACCGACCTGCTGGTGCGGCGGCTGCGCGGCGGCCCGGTGTCCTGGCAGCTGGCGGTCCGCCGGGTGCAGCTGGACAGCGCCACCTCCGCCCGGCTGGTCAACGGCATCGCCGTCGCCGTCGCCGGCACCATCGGCCTGCAGATGCTCTTCGCCGGGATCGCCGGGGACTTCACCACCGCCAGCGGCCAGGACACCTCCCGGGCGCAGGTGCAGGTGCAGTTCCCGAACCAGCCGGACCTGGTCCGGGTGCTGCGGCAGCTCGGCGGGGCCGAGGGGGTGACGGCCGCGACCGGCACCCTCAGCACCGGGGCCAACGTCGGCCCGCCGGACGGCCCACCGGTGGAGATCCGGGTCGGCGACTGCGCCGCGCTGGCCGAGTTCGCCCGCCTCGACCGGTGCGTGGACGGGGACACCTTCCTGGTGTCCGATCCGGGTGACCCTGCGGTCGTCCCCGCCGGCACGACGCTGACCGTCGAGGACGGGTCGCGGTGGCGGGTGCCCACCACGGCGCGGCCCGCAACGGCCCGGCCCGACCCGGCCGGCTGGCTGCAGAACGCGGTGCTGGTCACCCCCGGCGCGGTCGGCCCGCGGACCCTCGGTCCGCTGCGCTCGACGGTCTACCTCCAGCTCGACCCGGCCGCCCCCGACGCGGTCGAACACGTCCGCAACGCCACCGCCGCGATCGACCTGACCACCCCGGTGTCCGTGCTGTCCTCGACCATCGTGTCGCCCCGGTTCGCCGACATCCAGCGCGGCCTGGCCATCGGCACGGTCGTCACCCTGGCGCTGATCGCCACCAGCATGCTGGTCGGCACGTTGGAGCAGCTACGGGAACGCCGCCGCCTGCTGGCGATGCTGGTGGCGGTGGGCACCCGACGCAGCACCCTCGGCTGGTCCGTGCTGTGGCAGACCGCCCTGCCGGTCGGGGTGGGGCTGGTGCTCGCCGCCGGCTTCGGGCTGGGCCTCGGCGCGGCCCTGCTGCGGATGGTGCAGGCCCCCGTCACGGTCGCCTGGCCGGTGGTCGGCTTCTCGGTCGGACTCGGCGCGTTGACCGTCCTGGTGATCACCGGCCTGAGCCTGCCCCTGCTGTGGCGGCTCACCCGCGCCGACGGGCTGCGCACCGAATGACCTCCCGGGTCCGGGTCGGCGACCGCGCCGACCCGGGCCGGGTCGCGGTCGGGCCCACGTCGAGTCGCGGTGGTAGAGGCCAGGATGTGGCACCTACCACGGGCAGAATGAGATCCATGCCGACCACGTCCGCCCGACTGCTCGCCCTGCTGTCGCTGCTGCAGAGCCGTCGGGACTGGCCCGGCGGGGTGCTGGCCGAACGCCTCGGCATCAGCCTGCGGACCGTGCGCCGCGACGTCGACCGGCTGCGGGAACTCGGCTACCCCGTCGCCGCCGTCAAGGGCCCCGACGGGGGTTACCGGCTCGACGCCGGCACCGAACTGCCACCGCTGCTGTTCGACGACGAGCAGGCCGTCGCCCTCACCGTCGCGCTCCAGGTCGCGGCGACCGGCGCGGACGGTGCGCTGGCGGACGCCGCCGCGCGGGCGCTGCAGACCGTACGGCAGGTGCTGCCCACCCGGCTGCGGCAGCGGGTCGGGGCGCTCAGCGTGACCGCCGTCGCCCGGCCCGCCACCACGCCGACCGCGCCGGTCGACGGTGGGGTGCTGCTGGCGCTCAGCGCCGCCGTGCGGACCCGCGAGATCCTGCGCTTCGACTACGGGCCCGACAGCACCGACGGGCCGGCCCGGCACGCCGAACCGCACCACGTCGTCACGTGGGACGGCCGGTGGTACCTCGTCGCCTGGGACCTCGACCGGGCCGACTGGCGGACCTTCCGCGTCGACCGGATCACCCCGCGCCCGCCCCACGGGCCGCGCTTCACCCCGAGGCCGCTGCCCGGCGGGGACGTCGCCACGTACCTCACCGGGGTGTTCCGGGGCTCGGCCGGCGGGTCGGCGGACGGGCCGTGCCGGGGCAGCGTGCTGCGCGACCTGCCCGCGGCGACCGTCGCCCGGTACACCCGCGACGGCCTCGTCGAGGAGGTCGCCCCCGACCGGTGCCGGCTCACCCTCGGGTCGTGGTCCTGGGTGAGCCTCGCCGCCGCCGTCGCCCGGTACGACGCCGCGATCACCGTCGTCGGCCCGCCGACGCTCGCCGACGCGTTCGCGCTGCTGGCCGACCGGTTCGCCCGTACCGCCACCGGTGCTGCCGCCGCCGGGAGGCCGCCGGGGTCCGCCGCCGGGACGCGGTCAGGCCAGCAGCGGGAGCGCGGCGAAGGTGTGGTCCCGCCACAGCAGCCGTGAGGTCTCCTCCGGGTACGCGACGACCGCCGGCCGTTCGTCGAAGATCCGGGTACGGCGACCGGCGTCGTACGGCGGCCAGCCTGGGTCGCCGGTCGCGGCGAACGCCGTCCACGCCCTGCGGAACTGCCCGGACAGCTCGTACGCCGCCGGAGGAGGCGGATCACCGATCAGCATCGCGGGCTGCCCGCTGGTCAGGTTGCCGAAGACCAGCGGCACGTCCAGGCCGTGACAGGCGCCGAGTGCGCCGCCCATGCCCGGCGCCGGCCAGGTCAGCTCGTAGAGGTGCGCCCGGCCGCCACCGGCGACCTGCGCCTCGGCCAGGTGCAGGCTCGGCATCCGGAACAGCCAGTCCGCGTTGACCAGCTCGTAGAGCTGCTCGTCGGTGGCGGCCGGGAACGCCTCCCGGTAGCGGCGGGCGCCGTCCGGGCCCGGGGCCAGCATCCGCAGCGCCGTCCCGGTCCGCTCGGGCGTGACCTGGCCGAGCACCCCGTCGAGCAGGCTGAACAGCCGGTGCTCGTCGCGGGTGTGCCCGACGAGCAGGTCGACGTCGCGGGCGGCACCGTCGGCCAGCGCCCGCCACGGGGTCGCCGGCAGCACGTCGCCGTCGACGACCGGCGCGAACGGGATCGGCCGGTGGGTGATCTGTCCCCACCGTTCCCGCCACCTGACGATCCCGGCGGAGATCGCCTGCACCACGGCCGGCAGCCGGTCCGCAGCCACCGTCGACAGGTCGGCCAGGGTCGGTCGTACCCCCAGTTCGGCGGCGCAGGCGGCGGTGACGTCGGCGGCCAGCTCGGGCGAGAGGAACGTCCCCGGGAGGCTCTGCGCGACCGCCCGTCGCAACAGCCCGGCGGCGCGCGGCATGGCCAGCAGCGCGGCGACCGAACCGCCGCCGGCCGACTGCCCGAAGACCGTCACCCGGCCCGGGTCGCCACCGAAGGCGCGGATGTTGTCCCGCACCCACTCCAGGGCCGCCACCTGGTCGAGCAGTCCCCGGTTGGCCGGGGCACCGTCGAGCAGCCCGAAACCCTCGAAGCCGAGGCGGTAGTTGAGCGTCACCACCACGGTTGCGCCGCCGGCGAGGTGCCCGCCGTCGTACTCCGGGAGGCCGGAACAGCCGACGAGGTAGCCGCCACCGGGAATCCACACCAGGACCGGCAACCCCGCCGCCGGGTCCGGCTCCGGCGTCCAGACGTTGAGCGTCAGCCAGTCGTCGCCGGTGGCTTGTGGGGCGGTCCCGAACGCGTCGGGCTGCGGGGGCGGCGGACCGAAGGCGAGCGCCGGGCGTACGCCGTCCCAGCCGCGTACCGGCTGCGGTGCGGCGAACCGGTGGGCACCGACCGGCGGCTCGGCGTACGGGATGCCCCGGAACACCGCCCGGCCCGCCTCCCGGCAGCCGCGCAGCACACCGGCCACGGTACGGACCTCCGGCTCGGACTCCGACGGCATGCTGGCCCCTCCCCGCTCCCGGCCGCAGCATCCCAGCGCCCGCCGACCACCGGCAAACCATTTAGGGCCTTCGAACGAGATGTCGGGCACCGCCGGGGCGTGGTCGTCGGTCATCGGTACGAGATCGGGTCGGGGCGGCCGGACACCGGTCATGACGCGGCCCGTTCCGGCTGCGCCGGTGCCAGCTCGACCGCCACGCCGTCCCGCGACCAGCCCGTTGCCACAACCCGGCGTCGTTCCGGTCCCGCGACGATTCAAAAGTCGTCAGGGCCTGACGGCGCGGCAGGGAAGTCGAAGCACTGGTGCCCGGTGGTTATGCCGGTGGTGGGGGTGGGGTGAGCCAGGCTGGGGGTTGTCCGGTGCGGGCGGCGTCGGCAAGGCGGTGGGCGCTGGCGGTCTTCAGTGCCGCGCGTGAGCTGTCGATCCAGCGTTGGACGTTGTCGATGCCCTGGTGGCGGTATTCGACTGCTTGAACGAGCCATTCCAGTTTGTTGGCGTCGCGGGCGACGTCGAGACGTACGTGCCGGCCGGGAGAGAGTTCGGGCGCCATCCCACTCCCCCTTCTCGCATCTCGATAACGCCACGTACACGAGCCCGACCAGAATCCGGATTCGCGTTCCGCCGATGTGGCGGTATCCCCGCACCTTGGATACCGCCACATCGCTGAAACGTAGCCCTGTCGGCGGCCGGGACGGCTGGCCCGACCAGTGGGCGAGGGGACGCCGCCAGGGTAGCGCTACGTCGTCCAAGTCCATTGGCCGGCCCGCCACCGACTGCCCGGCCCAACGCCGCGAACGTTCATGGTCATGCCACTAGCTGATAACCCACTTCGCGTAGTCGCCCGCCCCACTCGGAGGCGAGGATGGCGACGAAGAGGGAGAAGGTGCAGGGCTTCCACCCGCATTCAGGCACGACATCAGGACGACGATCGTCCCCGGTGCCGGGTTATTCCCGTAAATAGAGAGACACCAACCGCCTGACAGACCGCTCAGCAATCTGCCACCATTGGTGAGAGTCCACTGTTGGTTGGTGGAGCCGCAGGTCCAGTCGAGCACGGAGGTTCCGTCGGCGGTCACGCCATTCAGGACATCGACACATCGGCTCGGATCAGCTTGGGAGGAAAGGCTGCCAGCGTTCCCAGCACTGAAAGCCCAGCTCATAGGCTTCCCACCTTGGGCGCATGGCATGACGACCAGCGGTGCGCCATCGAACATGTTGCCGTTGTAGAGCGTCAGACACAATCCGGAGTCCGGATTCTTGAGCTGATAGTAGTTAGCGTTGACACCCGCCTGTGTGCCATTCCGATCGGACGCTTCCAGCTGCGCCGTCGCGCCGACGGCCGGCCACACCAGAAGACTCAGCGCGAGAAGGACGGCTCCGAATCCTGCCGTGAGGGCACGACGATCACGATGGAGATGATTCATGCGTTGATCCATTCGTAGATGTGAATGCCACTCATGAGTATCCGGACGCGAGAAGGAGATTGCAATAGCCGTTCGACCATTGCATCGATCACCGCCCCTCCCCCTGATCGCCTAGCGATATTACCGAGACGCGGGCACCAGGCGTGGGAATGCCGGTTTGCGGCAGGAAAACGCGGTGTTGCGGGCGGAGAACAGCGACCGGTACTGGGCGGCGCGGAGCGGCAAGAAGACAGTGCAAGCGTCGACACAGGTCAACCTGCGCCTGAACCGATGGCGTTCGGCACCTGCTCAAGGCCCCGGATCGTCACCAGTCGACAGGTTCAGGCCGCATCCCGCGGCGGGGCTTCCCACAATTGGGCGAGGGTCAGCGACCCACGCGGATGCGGTCGGCGGCGTACAGCTCTCGGGAGCCGTCGGCGCGGAAGATCACGATGACCGGGATGCCTCACCCATCTTCCAGCTCGCGTCGCTCGGCGGGGGTAGGCATCCGGGCGGTAGCGGTGTCGCCCTTGAGGAGAGTCACCGTCTCGGTCAGCTCGACGGCACGGACGAAAGTGCCGCGCGGTGGTTCCTCGATGACGCGCGACGCCCACGCCAGGCAGGGTCCCGGTCATGCCCCTGATCCGTAGCACCTGCATGACGCGGGCTCAGTAACGCGATAGTGCTCGATCAACTCTCGGCGGCCGGGCAGCTTGGAGCCCGGCGGGAACTCGCCGGACTTGATGCGTTCGGCGAGGTCGTCGGCGATCTGCTCATAGGTGGCTGGTGGCTATGCCGGTGGTGGGCGAGGGGTGAGCCAGGCGAGGGGTTGTCCGGTGAGGGCGGCGTCGGCGAGGCGGTGGGCGCTGGCGGTCTTCAGCGCCGCGCGTGAGCTGTCGATCCAGCGTTGGACGTTGTCGATGCCCTGGTGGCGGTATTCGACTGCCTGGACGAGGCATTCGAGTTTGTCGGCGTCGCGGGCGACGACGGCCTCCGGTGTCTCGCCCGCTTCGTATTCTGCGACAGCGGCGTTGATGAGGTCGGCGACAACCGGCGGGCAGGCGGCGACCTGGTCGGCGGTGACCATGGTGTTGGGTGCGGCGGTGAGGTAGCGGCGGGCGATGTGGGGGATGTCGGTGATCCGGGTTTCCTGGGTGTCGTGCAGGACGCACAGCATCGACACCCGGGCCGGGTCGGCACCTTCCATGGCGGCGAGCATCATCCCGATCAGCGCGGTCCGGAACGAGTGGTCGGCGATGGACTCGGGGTGCTTGATGCCGGCGAACCACCAGCCGGTACGGGCGGCGCGTTTGAGTACGCCAGCCTCGAAGATGAAGCTCATGGCTCCGGCGGCGTCGTGGTCGTCGTTCATCTGCCCGTCCCTGTGCCGGTGACTCCGTCTGCTCGCAGGCTGTAGACGATAGAGGGTTGGTTCTTCGGCTGCTTGCACAGTTTCTTTTGATCGATCCGGATCATTCGTTCGGGACGCGAAGGTCGATCCGTGGGGTCAGCGCCCACGTTCGGGCCGAGTGGCCCAAGCCGCAGCAGCGGCCCAAAGCATGAGGCAGACGAATAGGCAACTCAGCGCGCCACACAGCAACATGGCCCCAGCCTCGATGCCCTCCGTAAGCACCCAGCCAGCCGTGCTCGCAGCGTGCCCCATGCGGCGGTCAACGCCGATCACGTACGGCGCACTCGACGGGCCGAATAGATGATCTCGACTTCGGATGATGTGCGTGGACGGAACCCAACGGAACATCCGGAGGTTGCAGGCGAGGGGGGACTCTGCGCGCGACGTGTCGGGGTACCGTCCGACGAGGTGGCTGCCGGTTGAGGTTGCCAGGGCCTCGTGAGCTTGGAGCGGCGCTATGGTCTCGCCCGTTGATCCGCGCTTCGGCACAGCTCTGCGTGAGCTTAGGCAGCGGCGAGGTTTGTCGCTTCGGCTCCTGGGACAGCTTGCTCATCGGAGCAAGAGTCATCTGCACGAGTTGGAGGCGGGGCTCAAGGCTCCGACGGTCGACACGGCACGTCACCTGGACCGGGTTCTCGAAGCGGGGGGTGCGCTCGCTCGGTTGGCAGATGCGCCAGTCGACCATGCAGCCGAGGCCGGTGAGCTGCGGGCGAGAGTTGCCGCCAGCGATGTCAGCGGGGACATCCTGGATCGGATCGAGCAGGGTGTTGACGATCTCGCCAGTTCCTATCCGACGATGGCTCCTACGGATCTCTTGCCGTTGGTGCGGCGGCACCTTTCCTACGTGGGCCGGCTGCTGGATGGCCGGGTGACGCTCGCGCAGCAGCGACGGCTGTTGGTGGCCGGTGGCTGGCTGGCGGTGCTGCGGGCGACGGTTCACATCGACCTGCGGCAACGGACTGCTGCGGTTGCTCACCTGCGTGCTGCTCATGATCTTGCCGAACATGCTGAGCATGGCGAGATCCAGGCGTGGTGTCTCGAAACCCGGGCCTGGGACGTGTTGACCCAAGGTGACTACCAGGCGGCACTCGATCTTTCCCGTCAAGCGCAGCGGCTCGCTCCGAGGGGGAGTTCTGCCCGCATTCAGGCGACTGCTCAGGAGGCTCGTGCATGGGCGCGGATCGGGGACATCGGTGCGACCCGGCGAGCATTGGACCGGGTGGAGCGTCTGACGGCGAATCTGCCCGTCCCTGAGCGGGCCGAGCACCACTATCGCTACGACCCGGCCAAGGCCGCCGCATACACGGCCACGACTTTGGCGTGGGCGGGTGACCCCGGTGCGGAGCAGGTGGCGCGGGCGGTGCTGACCGAGTTGGACCCGCACGGCGACGGTGGAGCACGGCCCCGCCGATCGGCGTCGGCCCGCCTCGACCTCGGTCTCGCCCTGGTCGCCGCCGGCCAGCCGGACGAGGCGGTTGCTTTGGGGGCGCAGGCGGTGACGTCCGGCCGGGTGGTGCCGTCGAACTGGTGGCGGGCTGCGGAGTTGCTGGCAAAGGTGGAGCAGTCGGGAGCACCCGAGGCGTCGACACTGCGTGACGCGTGCATGGAGTACGCACCCGGACGGCAGCCACCAGCGGACAGCACGCTCGGTTAGCGGACGATCACCTTCTGGATCGAAGGCGAGTCGGGCGGCACGCTGAACCTCACTGAAGCCGGACACGGGACGAGGCACATCAGCAGGGCCCTCCGCGTCCTGACGACGGGGGGTCGGTCATATGACGGTGAGTATCGGACTTCTACGGCGGGTCGTCAGCCGGTACTTCCCGGGGACGGTGAGCGGTGACCAGCCACGACCCACCGGTTGGACAGGCAACCGCGAGCAGTACATCAGCGATTAACAGCGCCTGGGCCTGCCGAACCTGCCCAGGATGAGCGCGACTGACCGGATGGCCTCGGATGACACCCGATCCGGCCGGACGGCCGACAGTTCACCACGGAATCGACCCGCGTAGGAGCGGCCCCATGCAGCACGGCTCTGTCGTCAACCCCTGGTCCCACCACCACACCACGGCAGACAGCCTCGTTGCCGGAGCCGGAGAGCGGGAGCGCTCGTGATTTCCCAGGTCCTGTCGGTCCTGTTCGGGGGGTTGGTGCCGGGCTTCCTGCTCGGGCTGCTCGCGTTCCGGGTCAAGTCCCGGTGGTGTCCCCGCTGCGGCGGGTCCACCCACACCATGCCGGTACCGGGGCACGACCGGTGACCGGCCCCGGCCGGCAGCGAACCGGAAACGAGCCGGCGATCGGCCGCCGGATGGCCGAGCTACGCGCCCGGCGGGGCATGAGCCAGCAGGTCTTCGCCGACCGGATCGGCAAGTCCAAGAGCTGGGTCGACAAGGTGGAACGGGGGGTGCGTACCCTCGATCGGCTCTCCGTCATCGACACCGTGGCCGGCGCGCTCGGTGTCGCGCCGCAACTGTTGCTCGCCGGGCGGACCCCGCCGGCACCGGTCACCGACGTCGGTGCCGGCATGGAACGGGTCCGGGCGGCGCTGGCCCGGCACGACCCCCCGGCGTCCGTCCCGGCCGGTCCCCTGCTGCGGCAACTCGACGACCAGGCCGGATACGCCTGGGCGGCGTACCGCAACGGGCAGCACCCCCAGGTGCTGCGGATGCTGCCTGACCTGCTCGCCGACAGCCGTCACGCCGGCCACACCGGCCCGGTGGACCCGCCCGTCCTCGACCTGCTGGTGCGGGTGCACCGGCTCACCGCCCAGACGCTGGTCAAGCTCGGCGACGCCCACCTGGCCTGGCTGGCCGCCGACCGGGTCATGATGACCGCCACCCGTGGCGACCCGGTGCGGATCGGCCGGGCGGCGGTGACCCTCGCGCAGGTGCTCCGGGCGCTGCGGCGGGGCCGGCTGGCCAGGACCGCCGCCCTCACCGCCGTACGCCAGCTCGACCCGGCGGCGGCGCAGGGCGACCCGCCGGCGCTGGCCCTGACCGGGGCGCTGCTGATCGAGGCCGCCCTCGCCGCCGCCAGCTACGGCGACGCCGCCACCGCCCACGACCTGACCGAACGTGCCGCCCCGCTCGCCACCGCCGACGAGCCGCCCGACCCGGACGGCATCACGTTCGGGCCGACCAGCGTCGCACTCGCCCGCGCCCTGGCCGCCACCCACCTCGGCGACCACCACCGGGCCGTCGACCTGCACCGCCGGGCCACCGGGCGGGAAGGCTGGCGGCAACTCCCCGCCGAGCACCGCGCCGCCCACCTCATCGACATCACCCGCAGCCACCTCGACCTGGGCGACCCCGACGCCGCCGGGCGGGCCCTGCTCACCGCCGACCGCACCGCCTCCGGTGAGACCCGCAGCCGCCCCGCCGCCCGCGCCGCCCTGACCGCCGTGCTCCGCGCGGGCCCCACCCCGGCCGACGTCGCCCGCCTCGCCGACACCATCGGGCTGACCCGCCCCTGACCTGCGCACCTCGTGGCCGGACCGGCCGTGAAGTGATGTCCAGGAAGCGCACCTGACCATCAGCCAGCAAACCGCCAACGAGTTCGGACCGGTAAGCGGCTACTACGCCCATCGCCGGCCCTGAGCCCCAATGGTCCTCCTGAACTGGTCGATCTCCTGGGGGACAAGCACAATGACGGCATGAGTCTTGCCGCGGTCCGTGCGGATGTCGCGGTGATCGACGATCTGTTGCGGTACGTCGCCAAGCGCCCGGTCGACCTCAGCGATCCGAACGCGCTGGCCGAGATCCGGAAGGCGCAGTCGCCGGTGGAGGAAGCCGGGGTGGCGGCCGAGGCGTCCGCCGCGCTCGATGCGCTGTTGGACGCGTACGAGACCGGCGGAGCGCCGGCCCGTGAGGAGGTCCGAGACATCTTTCGGGCTTACCCGTCCTTCCGCTGGGCTGCCCACCTACCGGTGGTGTGGAATTCGGTCGGAGAGTTCCGCCGACGACTTGTCCATGTCTCCGCTGTGGATCAGGGTGCCGATCCGCGCGACGAGCTGATGACGATCTGGTGGCTGTGCAACCGAGCCCGCGAGTGCGCCATCGACGTCGAACCGGTGCTCCGCGAGGTGGCGAACCTGTCATCCGACGCGGATCTCTACGGGTTCGGCTCGATGCAGATGCTGATCATGCGAGGGCTGGAGGTACACGACCTCGGCTAGCAGTCGCGACAGGGAGCCTGTCACGATCGTGGGCAGCCTCCCCACCCAGACCACCTGCTTGAGCCGGGCCGCCGCCATCGGCCTGACCCGCGCCTGAGCGCAGGAGGCGACGAGGGTCGCGGTTGTTGCCCCGCTGTTACGTCACGGTGCGGGCGCTGTGGCACAGGTGGCGCACCGTCGACTTCGACCGGCCACCGTGGCCGGACACCGTCGACCGGGAGGTCACCATGCGTTCCACCAGGACCCTGATGGCGGCCACGGCCGTGCTGGCCGTGCTGCTCACCACCGTCGGTACGGCGACCGCCGCCGGCCGGCTCCGCGCCGGCGTCACCGCCGCACCCTACTGCGGGATCACCTGGGGCAGCGCCGGGAAGACCGGGGGCGACCTGAACCCCGCCCCGCTGCTGACCACCCGCACCGGCCAGCAGGACTGCTACGACCGGCTGGTCTTCGAGTTCGACGGGAACGCCGACGGCTACTCGGTCGGCTACGGCGAGGTGTTCACCGAGGGGCAGGGGTTGGCGATGTCGCCGTACACGGCGGGCGGGGCGGTGCTGCGGGTGCAGTTGCGGGAGCCGGCCGTGGGCTACCCGTACCGGGCCGGTGACCACGTGGCGGCGGTGCTCGGCTACCGCACCCTGCGCGACGTCGTCTACGGCGGCACCTTCGAGGGCTACAGCACCTTCGCCGTCGGCGTCCGGGCGCAGTTGCCGTTCCGGGTGCTGCTGCTCGCCGGCCCCGGCACGCACAGCCGGATCGTGCTCGACGTGGCGCACCAGTGGCAGGAGTGACGGCGGCGGTGACCACCGGTCGGGCCGGGGGCCGACGTCGATCGGCTCCCGGCACCGGCCGTTGCGCCGGGTCGGGACCGACCGCCCCGGGACTACCCTGGGAACACCATGGACGGCCGGGTGCTGCTGGTCGAGGACGATGCCTCCATTCGGGAGGTCACCGCCCTCGGTCTGCGCCGGGCCGGGTTCCGGGTCAGCACCGCCGCCGACGGCCGGACCGCGCTGGCCACCTGGCGGGCCCAACAGGTCGACCTGATCGTCCTGGACGTGCTGCTGCCCGGCCTCGACGGGTTGGAGGTCTGTCGGGCGGTCCGGCGCAGCAGCCAGCTGCCGATCCTGCTGCTCACCGACAGCACCGACCCCATCGACGTGGTGGTCGGCCTGGAGTGCGGGGCCGACGACTGCCTGCGTAAACCGTTCGACCTGGCGGAACTGGTGGCCCGGGTCCGGGCGGCGCTGCGGCGGGGGTACGCCGTGCCCACCGAACCCGTGCTGACGGTCGGGCCGCTGGAGGTCGACCCGGCCCGCTTCGTGGCCCGCCGCGACGGGCGGGAACTGCCCCTCACCGCCACCGAGTTCCGGCTGCTGACCGAGCTGGCCCGCCGGCCCGGTCAGGTGTTCACCCGGGAGGCGCTGCTGGACCGGGTGTGGCGGCACTCCCACCTCGGCGACTCCCGCCTGGTCGACGTGGCCGTGCAGCGGCTACGGGCCAAGGTCGACCACGACCCGGCCGCCTCCCGGCTGGTGCGCACCGTACGCGGGGTCGGCTACAAACTCGACGCGGCGTGACCTCGCCCCTCGTGACCGACCGGTGGTGTCCCCGCTGCGGCGAAGCCACCCACCCCGTGCCGGTGCCGGGGCACGACCGGTGAGCGGCCCTGGCCGGCAGTGCCCGGCACCGAGCCAGGTTACGACCCCAGGTGGCCGGTCCGGGGGCCGAACCGGCCACCCCGACGCTCAGCTGGGTCCGACGCCGCTCACGGCCTCGATCCAACCGGCGATGAAGTGGGTCGTCAGGCCGTAGGCCAGGTTCGACTCGTTGTCCGCGATGTGGATACCGTAGATTTTGTCGAGCCAGTAGATTCCCGCCCCGGAATCACCGCTCGCCGTCACACCGCTTCCATAGCTTTCCAGGCGCATGGCGCTGTTGCCGGCCCCCACGATGTCGTGGTGAATGCCGTAGTCCGTCACCCGCATGCCGCAGATCTGCAGGGTGGAGGGCTGGGTGTAACTCCCGCGGGTGGTGCTTCCCCAACCGCTGATCGACGGGGTGGAGTTGATGGGGGGATATGCCGCCGAGTAGCCCACGGCGATGCGGGACCAGTTCGGGACGTCCTGCCAGAGGTTGAGGAGCATCGCGTCCTGGAAGGGCTCCTTGTAGATTCCGGCGATCGCCATCAGGTGGCCCCGGGCGAACCCGCGTTCGCCTGCGGCCACAAGGCTGTTGTTGACGTTGCCGCCCGTTCTGTCGAAACAGTGTTTGGCCGTGAGGACCCAGTTGCTGGCGATGAGCGTGCCGGTGCACTTGTAGGAGTCGTTGACGAAGATCTGCACCTGACCGCGCAGGTACCCGGCGGAGTTTCCGCCGATGACGGCGCCGGCCGGCTGCGCGGTGCCGGCCACTGCGGCAATGGGGGTCAGGGACAGGGTCACCGCAACGGCGACCCGCCGCAGTAACGATGGTGTACGCATACGTCTCTCCACTTCAGTACAGGTGTAGGGATTCCCGATGCCGTTTCGGCAGTGGGTCGCCGGCTCGCGGACGTGTCGGCCACCGGATTGGGACTACTCGATCCTGTACTGCGTATGGGGATCGGCATATCCCGCCTGCTGGTCACCTCGCAGTGGCGCAGGCCGTATGCCAGAACTCCAGAGTGGAGGATTGACGCCAGACGGCTCCGTATGGGATGGGGCAGCGGGTCTTCGACGCGTCCCCGCAGCCGCGGCGCTCAGGTGACGGCGGTGGCCATCCGGCGTACCGCCTCGGTGAGCAGCTCCGGGGAGGTGGCGAGGTTCAGCCGGACGTGACCGACGCCGCCGGTGCCGAAGGCCAGACCGGAGTTGAGCGCCACCCGGCCCCGGTCGAGGAAGACGGCGGCGGGGTCGTCGCCGAGGCCCAGCCCTCGACAGTCGAGCCAGGCGAGGTAGGTGGCCTGGCCGGGTCGGTACCGGACGGCCGGCAGGTGCTCGGCGAGCAGCGCGGCGAGGAGCCGACGGTTGTCGTCCAGGCCGGCCAGCAGGGCGTCGAGCCAGTCACCCCCGTCCCGGAACGCGGCGGTGTGCGCGATCACCCCGAGGTGGCTGGTGCCGACGCTGACCTCGAAGGGAACCCGGGCGACGTCCCCGGCGGCGGCCGGGCCGGCGACGAGCAGCCCACCCCGCAGACCGGCCAGGTTCCACCCCTTGGAGGCGGACATCAGCGACAGGCCGTGCTCCGCGCCGGGCACCGAGAGGTACGGCACGAAGCGCGCTCCCGCGCCGACCAGCGGGGCGTGGATCTCGTCGGCGACCACCCGCACCCCGTACCGCCCGGCCAGCGCGGCGACGGCGGTCAACTCGTCGGCGGTGTGCAGGACGCCCGTCGGGTTGTGCGGGTTGCAGAGCAGGTACGCCGCCGGTCGTCCGCCGGAGCGGGCCACCCGGAACGCCTCTTCCAGGGTGTCGAGGTCGATCCGCAGGTCGTCGCCGAGCGGTGCCTCCACGATCCGGCGGCCGGCGTACCCGACGAACCCGTAGAACGGCGGGTAGACCGGGCAGTTGACGACCACCGCGTCACCGGGCCCGGTGAGCAGCCGCAACGCCTCGACCACGCCGTGCATCACGTCGGGCACCAGCGTGGTCCGCTCCACGGCCAGCCCGTCCCAGCCCCACCGACGCCTGGCGAACTCCGCCAGTGCCTCCGGGTACGCCGTGCCGGCAGAATAGCCGGTGTCCCCGAGCGCGACGGCGTCGGTGATGGCCCGCGCGACCGGCTCGGCGAGCGGCACGTCCATCTCCGCCACCCAGAGCGGCAGCACGTCGTCCGGGTACTCCCGCCACTTGACGCTCGTCCGTCGCCGCAGCTGGTCCAGCCGAAGCTGACGCAGGGGATTCGCCTGGCCCCGGGAGCCCTGGTGCGTACCACTCATGACGTGAAGACTATTCCGCCCCCTGCCACCGCGCGGTCGCACGGCAGCCGGGCGGAGAGCGCCCCGACCAGGATTCGAACCTGGGCTCTCCGGTTTCGTAGACCGGCGCGCTGTCCGCTGCGCCACCGGGGCTCACGGCCGACGCCCGGGGGCGTCGGCCGGTCTAACCCTTCACACACACCACCTGCTTGAGGTGGGCCACCACCTCGACCAGGTCGTCCTGCTGCGCCATCACCTCGGTGATGTCCTTGTACGCGCCGGGGATCTCGTCGACCACCCCGGCGTCCTTGCGGCACTCCACCCCGGCGGTCTGCCCCGCCAGGTCGTCAACGGTGAACGTCCGCTTCGCCTGCGCCCGCGACATCCGCCGCCCGGCCCCGTGCGACGCCGAGCAGTACGCGTCCGGGTTCCCCCGCCCCCGCACGATGTACGACCCGGTGCCCATCGACCCCGGGATGATGCCCAGGTCCCCCCGGCCGGCCCGGATCGCCCCCTTGCGGGTCACCAGCACGTCCACCCCGTCGTAGTGCTCCTCCGCCACGTAGTTGTGGTGGCAGGAGATCGGCTCCCCGTAGCTGACCTGCGGGAAGGCGTCCCGCACCACGCCGCAGAGCAGGGCCAGCATGACCGCCCGGTTGCGCCGGGCGTACTCCTGCGCCCACCACAGGTCCCGCCGGTAGGCGTCCATCTCCGGGGTGCCGGCGAGGAACACCGCCAGGTCCCGGTCGGGCAGGTCGGTGTTGTGCGGCAGGGCACGGGCCACCCCGATGTGCCGCTCGGCCAGCTCCTTGCCGATGTTGCGGGAACCGGAGTGCAGCATCAACCAGACCTGCCCGGCGTCCGGGCCGTCCTGCTCGACGCAGACCTCGATGAAGTGGTTGCCCCCACCGAGGGTGCCGAGCTGGTGCCGGGCCCGGCTCTCCAGCTGCGCCACCCGGCGGTCCAGGGTGGCGAACCGGGCCCAGAAGTCGTCCCAGCCGCGCTGCTCCAGGCCCCGCACCCGACGCGGGTCGACCGGGTCGTCCCGCTTGGCGAAACCGACCGGCACCACCGCCTCGATCGCCGACCGCAGCGACGCGAGGTCGTCGGGCAGGTCGGCGGCGGTGAGCGAGGTGCGGACCGCGCTCATCCCGCAGCCGATGTCCACCCCGACGGCGGCCGGCGAGACGGCCTGCCGCATCGCGATCACCGAGCCGACGGTGGCGCCCTTGCCGTAGTGCACGTCCGGCATCACGGCGACGCCCTGCACCCAGGGCAGCGCGCCGATGTTGCGCAACTGCTGCGCGGCCTGCGGCTCGATGCCGTACGGGTCGGTCCAGACCCGTACCGGCGCCTTCGTGCCCGGCAGCGGGGTGAATGCCATGGTCGTTCTCCTCGTTCGTGGGAGCAGGGGTGACAGGATTCGAACCTGCGACCGTCGGGTTTGGAATCCGGTGCTCTACCCGTTGAGCTACACCCCTCGGCGGGTGTCGGGGATCGAAAAAGCCGCCCGGTCCCCTGGTGGGGTGGGCGGCTGCGCAGGTCGCGCCGGCGCTATCCGCGCCGCCACCCCGATCGCCACCGACAACCCCGGGTCCGTTCGCCGGCTGGCAACAGCACGCCGCCGCGCGGCTGGAACCGCGTGGTCTCGGTGCTGAGGTACGGCGACACGGTGTGCTCCCCGGTTGGTCGGTGTGACGTTGCCGTTGAACCTAGGCGGACGCCCGCACCGCCGCAAACGGATATCCACGTTCGCGCTGCTGACGTTCCGGCTATCGAGGCCCGCAGATCATGGGGAGCATGTCGAGCCAGACGCTGCCCACGATGGCGACCGGGTAGCGGGCCTCCCTGACCTGCCCGTCGGCGGTCTGCACGGAGAACCGCACCGACAGCGGCTCCGGTGTGGCCGGCTCCCCGCACTGGAACAGCACCACCACGTCGATCCAGCCGGTGCCGCCGGCCCGGATCAGCCGGGTCCGGCCGAGATCGCGGATGACCGTGGTGGGGCTCTCCGCCTGCACCGACCGTACCGTGATCGGGGACGGCCCGGCGTTGACCACGGCCAGCGACCCTTCGATCCGGGCTCGGCCCCCGGAGTTCACGCCGCCTCCGCTCGTTCCGGTGGCGACGGCCACCAGCGCGACCGTCGCGTCCCGCTCCTGCCGGGCACGGGCCTCCCGCGACCGGTCGACACCCCAGCCGCCCAGCACGACGCCGGCCGCGAAGGCGGCCACCAGGCCGAGGACTGCCCCGGGCCGGGCGGTACGCCGGACGCGGCCGGTGGTCGGCCCGACGGGTTCGTTCCGGTGCGCGTCCAGGTCGATCACGGCGTCCTCGGCGGGCATGGCGACAGCCTAGGGCCGCCGGCGGCGACGTCGTGTCCGGCGGGGCCGGCACGCGGTACGGTCGGCCATGGCATTGATGCGGTGCGAGTTCGACTCCGAGGCCCTGGGCATGAGCACGTCGATGACGGTGATCCTGCCGCAACCCGACCCGGCACGGCCGACGCCCGCCGACGCGGGCCCGCCGGTGCTCTACCTGCTGCACGGGCTCAGCGACGACGACACCGCCTGGACCCGCCAGACCGCGATCGAGCGTTACGTGGCCCCGCTGGGCCTGGCCGTGGTGATGCCCCAGGTCGGGCGCAGCTTCTACACCGACGAGACGCACGGCAACCGGTACTGGACGTTCCTCACCGACGAACTGCCGCAGGTCTGCCGGTCGTTCTTCCGGCTCTCCGAGCGCCGGGAGGACACCTTCGTCGCCGGGCTGTCGATGGGCGGCTACGGGGCGGTGAAGTGGGCGCTGCGGCAGCCGGAGCGGTTCGCCGCCGCGGCCAGCCTGTCGGGGGCGCTCAACGTCGCCCACCGCCGCCACGCCCCCGACCGTCCGCTCGACCCGGACGTCTGGCACACCGTCTGGGGCGACGCCCCGACGGCCGGTCCCGACGACGACACCGTGGCGCTGGTCGGTCGGGCCGGGGCCGACACTCCCCCGCTCTACGTCGCCTGCGGCACCGAGGACTTCCTCTACGACGACAACGAGCGTTTCGTCGCGGCGGCCCGGGGCCGGGGCGTGCCGGTGACCGTGGACTTCTCCCCCGGCGACCACGACTGGCCGTACTGGGACGCCACGATCCGCGACGTGCTGGCCTGGCTGCCGCTGCGCACCCGACCGGCCGCCGGCTGAGCCGGGCCGGGCCGGGCCGGGCCGGGTCAGACGCCCACGCTGCCGTCGACGGCCTCCCGCAGCAGGTCGGCGTGGCCGTTGTGGCGGGCGTACTCGTGCATCATGTGCAGCATCACCAGGCGCAACGACACGTCCTCGCCCCAACGCGCCTGGTGACCGGTGACGTCGAGCGAGGCCGCCGCCCGCTCGATACGCCGGGAGTGTTCCACCTCCCGCTGCCACGCCGCGAACGCCTCCGCCCCGGTGGACCCGCTCGGGTCGTACGCCTGCTGGTAGTCGCCGGTGTCCGACCAGAGCAGCGGCACGTCCTGCGCGTCGATCACCCGCCGGAACCAGGCGCGCTCCACCTCGGCGAGGTGCCGCAGCAGGCCGAGCAGGGTCAGCTGCGACGACGGCACGGCCCGCTGGCGCAGTTCCTCGTCGGTCAGCCCCTCGCACTTCATGGCGAGGGTGGCCCGGTGGAAGTCGAGGAAGGCACGCAGCGTCTCCCGCTCCCCGGCGAGCAGCGGCGGGCCGATCCGTTCGGTGGTCATGTCGGGTCCTTCACGGGACGGGACCGCCCCGGGCGGGCGGCCGGGAGCCGTCGGGCAGCCTAGCGGCCTGCCGCCGCCGACCCACCGCAGTTACCCCGACCGGCGGTGGGCGGCCCGACCCCGGAGCCGGCGACCGGACCGCTCAGCGGGGCAGGGACGCGCGGGCCACCGGGAAGTCGAAGTAGGTGTCGGGGTAGGGCTCGTCGGCGTACCGGTAGTGCCACCACTCCCGGTCGTAGTTGACGAAGCCCTCCTCGGTCATCAGGCGTTCCAGCAGGCCCCGGTTGGTCCGGGCGGCACCGGTCACCCGGGGGTCGGCGGTGTGCGCGAGCGGGTCGAAGCAGTCGAATCCGGTGCCCATGTCGAGGGTGCCGTCGGCGAACCGCCGGTCGGCCGGGTCGGTGCAGGCCACCAACGGCTGGCCCGGGGCGTACGAGGTGCGGGGCGGGGCCGGGCGGGGCTCCAGGGTCAGGTCGAGGGTGCTGCCCCGGCTGTGCGCGGTGGGCGCACCGAGGTAGCCGTCGGCGAACAGCCTCGACTTGGCCACCCGGGGATAGAACTCCGCCTTCGTCTGCTGCGCTGCGGGGTCCTTCGCCCAGCGGACGAACTCGTCGGCGGCACGCTGCGGCCGGTAGCAGTCGTACACCCGCAGGCTCAGCCGTTGGGCGCGGGCGGCGTCCTGCACCCGGCGCAACGCCTCGGCGGCGGGCCGGGTGAGCAGGCACAGCGGCTCGTCGTAGCCGTCCACCGGGCGGCCGACGAAGTTGTGCGGCCCGGCGTAGCGGATGTCGACGACGATGCTCGGGTCGACCTCGGACAGCAGCACCACGTCGGCGGGGGCGCGCGGCCCGCTCGGGGTGGGCATGGCGGCGCTCGGCACCGGCGCGGGCTGCGGCGGCCGGCCACAGCCCGCCGTCGCCAGCACCGCCGCCGCGACCAGCAACCGCAGCGGCAGCCACCGGGAGTGGTCCGCGCCGGCTCTCACCGTTGTCGGCGTCCATGGTGGGGTCGGTGCCGCAGGGCGAGCAGCAGCCCGGCGAGCCCGGCCACGACGGCGGCCAGGGAGACCGCGAGCAGCGGACGCGACCAGGGGTGACCGTCCGGGTCGAGCCGGCCCGGTCCCCCGGCGGCGGCCAGTGCGGGCGGGTTGGCGGTGGCCGACGCGGACGGGCCGGCGGTCAGCTCGCCCGGGTTGACCAGCCGGCCGACCGCCGCGCCCCGGGGCACCCCGAACCCCCAGTCGAGCAGGGCCGCGCCCTGTTCCCAGCCCCGCCTGTCGAGCACCTCCGCGCCGAGCAGGGTGACCACCAGCCGCCGGCCGCCCCGCTCGGCGGCACCGACGTAGGTGTGCCGGGCCAGGTCCGTGTAGCCGGTCTTGCCGCCCAGCGCCCCCGGGTAGCGGTCGAGTAGCTGGTTGTCGTTCTGGATCGGGAACGCCTTCTCGCCGAGCGCCGGCTGGGCGGGGATCATCGTCTCCCGGGTGGTGTCGTAGCGGCGGAAGGTGGCGTCGGAGAAGCAGGCACGGGCGATCAGCGCCAGGTCGTACGCGCTGGTGAACTGGCCCGGCCCGTCCAGCCCGGACGCGGTCACCGCGTGGGTCTGCAACGCGCCGAGCTGCCGGGCGTGCTCGTTCATCGCCCGCAGCCCACCGGGCAGCCCGTCGGGGCCGCCGCCGAGTCGGGCCAGCGCGTTGGCCGCCTCGTTGCCGGACTTGAGCAGCAGGCCCAACCAGAGGGTCTCGATCCGGTACCGGCCGCCCTCGGCGAAGCCCACGGCGGAGCTGCCCGGCTCGATGTCGAGGTCGCCGGGGGTGAGGGTGACCGTCTGGCGGGGGTCGAGCTTCGGCAGCACGGTCGCGGCGAGCAGCAGCTTCTGCACGCTGGCCGGGGTGCCGTACTCGTGTGGGCCGCAGCCGCCGAGCACGTCGCCGCTGTCCAGGTCGGCGACCAGCCAGGAGGTGGCCGGCACGGCGGGCGGCCGGGGTGTCCCGGCCGGTCGGACCTGCCCCGTGGTGGCCAGGGCGGGGCCGCCGACCACGCGGGCGGCGGGGTCGGTGTGGGGCGGGACCGGTCGGGGTGGCCGGGACACGGCCGGCACCGGCGCGCACGGGCCGGTGGTGACCGCCCCGGCGGCGTCCGCCGCACCGGCGGGTGCGACGACCGGCGACAGCAGCAGGGCGGCGATGGCGGCGGCGGTACGTCCCCGAACTCTCACGCTGACGAAGGTAGTGACGCCCGCCCCGCCGGTCCGGCGATCCGGCGAAACCCACCCGGCGGGTGCGGACCGGCCGTTAGCATGCCGCCGGGCGGCGGGAGGTGTCGACGGGGGTGGATGGGGGTAGCGGAGGGTAGGCCCGGTGAAGGAGGAGACCATGACCGACCCCCGTTACGCCCCGATCGGCCTCGCGGCCGGTGGTGACCTGGTCGACGTCGACGATGTCGACACCCGTCCCGTGGTGGGTGCCGACGACGCCCGCGCCGACGCCGCCCGCGCCGGCGCGGAGGTGGACCTGTCCGACGCCGCCCGCGACGGCGACGGCGTGCCGGTCGGCACGGCCGACGCGGACGCCGACCGGACCCGGGCGGCAGGCGAGCAGAGCTGACCGTCGGGGGGGGGGGGGGGTCCGCCCCCCCCCCGCCGGCTCCCCCCCCGGCCGGCCCCCCCCCGGGGCGGG
>NZ_JBMDWU010000251.1:0-2646 GCF_048594385.1 Micromonospora sp.
GTGCCACCGCGGGCCGGCCGGGACGGCCGGACGACACCGGGGCCGCGCGGCGTACCGCGCCGGCCCCTGTCGGCGGACCGGATCAGCGGGGCAGCGGGGTGCCGGCGCGGCGCAGCACCGACCAGCCGGCGTCGCGGGCCCGCGCGGCGGCCAGCAGCCCGGCCACGCACGGGCCGTTGGTGATCTCCCCGGCCAACGCCATGCCGACCGCCTCGTCCAGGTCGATCCGGACGACCTGCAGGTCGGCCTCCTCGTCGTGCCGCTCGTGCCGCTGCCCGACGGGCACCTCGGCCAGCTCGCGGGCGAGGAACACCCGGACCACCTCGTCGGAGAAACCCGGCGAGGTGTGCACGTCGACCAGCAGGTCCCACCGGGCGGCGGTCAGGTCGGCCTCCTCGGCCAACTCCCGGGCGGCGGCCACCGGCAGGTCCTCCCCGGCGACGTCCATCAACCCGGCGGGCAGCTCCCACAGGTGCCGTCCGACCGGCTGCCGGTACTGCCGCACCAGCACCACCTGACCGGCGTCGTCGAGGGCGACCACGGCGACCGCGCCGACGTGCCGGGCGTAGTCGCGGGTGGCGGTGCCCCCACCGGGCATGGTCACCTCGTCGGTGACCACGGTGAAGATCCGCCCGGCGTAGCGCTGCACCCGCGACAGCAGCTCGTAGCGGTGCTCGACGGCGCTCACGACGCGGACGACGCCGTCGCCGGGGCACCGTTGCGGGCCGCGTTCTTCGCCGCCGCCTGCGTCTTCCTCGTCGTCTCGGGCGTCGCCGCCCCGGGGGCCGGGTCGAGGTCCACCGGCAACTGGTCGGCCTGCGAGTACGCCACGGTGGCCTTGACGAACCCGGCGAACAGAGGATGCGGACGGGTCGGGCGGCTCTTCAGCTCCGGGTGCGCCTGGGTGGCCACGAAGAACGGGTGCAGACTGCGGTCCAACTCGACGAACTCGACCAGCCGGCCGTCCGGGGAGGTACCGGAGATGTGCAGGCCCGCCTTGGTGAGCTGGTCCCGGTAGGCGTTGTTCACCTCGTAGCGGTGCCGGTGCCGCTCGCTGATCTCGGTGGCCCCGTACGCCTCCGCCACGATCGACCCCTCGGCCAGCGTCGCCGGGTACGCCCCCAGCCGCATGGTGCCGCCGAGGTCACCCCGGCCGGCGACGATGTCCTCCTGGTCGGCCATGGTGGCGATGACCGGGTGCTTGGCGTCCTCGTCGAACTCCAGGGAGTTCGCCGCGTCGAGGCCGGCCAGGTGGCGGGCCACCTCGATGGTCATGCACTGCAGGCCGAGGCAGAGCCCGAGCAGCGGCACCCCGGTCTCCCGGGCATACCGGGCGGTGCCGATCTTGCCCTCGATACCGCGGACACCGAACCCGCCGGGGATGACGATGCCGTCCACGCCCGACAGGGCCGACGCCGCGCCGGCCGGGGTGACGCAGTCGTCGCTGGGCACCCAGCGCAGCTGCACCCGGGCCCGGTGGCCGAACCCGGCGGCCCGGATCGCCTCACTGACCGACAGGTACGCATCCGGCAGGTCGACGTACTTGCCGACGACCGCCACGGTGACCGTGTGGTGCGGCTGGTGCACCCGCTCCAGCAGGTCGTCCCAGCGGGTCCAGTCGACGTCACGGAAGGACAGGCCGAGCCGGCGCACCACGTACGCGTCGAGCCCCTCGCGGTGCAGCACCTTGGGGATGTCGTAGATGCTCGGCGCGTCCGGGGCGGCGACGACCGCCTCGGCGTCCACGTCGCAGTAGAGCGACAGCTTCTGCTTCAGCTTCTCCGGGATCTCCCGGTCGCAGCGCAGCACGATCGCGTCGGGCTGGATGCCGATGTTGCGCAACTGCGCCACCGAGTGCTGGGTCGGCTTGGTCTTCAGCTCCCCCGACGGGGCGAGATAGGGCACCAGCGACACGTGCAGGTAGAAACAGTTGTCCCGGCCCAGGTCGTGGCGCACCTGCCGGATCGCCTCCAGGAACGGCAGCGACTCGATGTCGCCGACGGTGCCGCCGACCTCGGTGATCACCACGTCGGGGATCTGGCCGTCGGCGTCCGGGTCGGCCATGCCGACGATCCGCGCCTTGATCTCGTTGGTGATGTGCGGGATGACCTGGACGGTGTCGCCCAGGTACTCGCCGCGCCGCTCCTTGGCGATCACGTCGGAGTAGATCTGGCCGGTGGTGACGTTGGCCTTGCCGGAGAGGTCCCGGTCGAGGAACCGCTCGTAGTGCCCGACGTCGAGGTCGGTCTCCGCGCCGTCCTCGGTGATGAACACCTCGCCGTGCTGGAACGGGTTCATCGTCCCGGGGTCGACGTTGAGGTAGGGGTCGAGCTTCTGCATGACCACCCGCAGCCCGCGTGCGGTGAGCAGATTGCCGAGGCTGGAGGCGGTGAGGCCCTTACCGAGCGAGGAGGCGACGCCCCCGGTGACGAAGATGTGCCGGGTCGTGCGTGCTGAAGGGGCCAAGGCCTGCTCCCGTGTCGTCCGTAGCGGTCGTGCGAACCGCCGTGCCGATCAAGTGATCACGCGATCCACGGGATTCCACGGTAACACCTCCCCCGGGGCCACCTGGCGTCGCACCCGACCTCGGGCTATCCGGTCCCGCCGCCGGCCGGGCCGGTCGCGGCCGACACCCCCGGCGCGGCG
>NZ_JBMDWU010000252.1:0-11967 GCF_048594385.1 Micromonospora sp.
AGCTGGGGTATGCCGAGGCCGACCCGACCGCCGACGTGGAGGGCTTCGACGCCGCCGCGAAGGCCGCCATCCTGGCGTCGCTGGCCTTCCACACCCGGGTCACCGCCGCCGACGTGCACCGCGAGGGCATCACCGAGGTCACCGTCGCCGACATGGCCAGCGCCAAGGCGATGGGCTGCACCATCAAGCTGCTCTGCATCGCCGCCCGGGGCACCGACGCCGCCGGCCGGGAGACGGTCAGCGTCCGGGTGCACCCCGCGATGATCCCGCTGACCCACCCGCTGGCCAGCGTCGGCGACGCGTTCAACGCGGTCTTCGTCGAGGCCGAGGCGGCCGGGCAGCTGATGTTCTACGGCCGGGGGGCCGGTGGCGCGCCGACCGCCAGCGCGGTCCTCGGCGACGTGGTCGCGGTGTCCCGCAACCGGCTCGCCGGTGCCCACGCGGCCAGCGAGTCCGCCTACGCCGACCTGGCGGTCCGGCCGATGGGCGAGGCGCTGACCCGCTACCACATCAGTCTCGACGTGGTCGACCGGCCGGGGGTGCTCCAGGCGGTGGCCGGGGTGTTCGCCCGGCACGACGTGTCCATCGCCACCGTCCGGCAGGGGCCGGCCGGCGGCGGCCCGGCCGGCCGTGGCGAGGACGCCGACCTGGTCATCGTCACCCACGTCGCCCCGGACGCCGCGCTCGCCGCGACGGTGGGGGAGCTGCGCGGGCTGGACATCGTCCGGTCGGTGGCCAGTGTGCTGCGGGTCGAGGGCGGGGCATGACCGGGCGTCTCGCCTGATGGTTATCGACGGGTGTGCCGGGGCCCGGTCGACGAGGCTGGTCCAGGCTGGCAGGGGCCCCGGCACGACCGGGGCGGCAGAGGCGAGGAGAGCGACATGTGGCGGGGCCTGATCGAGACGTACCGGGACCGGCTGCCGGTCACCGACGCCACGCCCGTGGTCACCCTGCACGAGGGGAACACCCCGCTGCTGCCCGCGCCGGCGCTCTCGGCCCGGCTCGGCGCGGACGTCTACCTCAAGGTCGAGGGGGCCAACCCGACCGGCTCGTTCAAGGACCGCGGCATGACCGTCGCCGTCTCCAAGGCCGTCGAGGCCGGCGACAAGGCGATCATCTGCGCCTCCACCGGCAACACCAGCGCCTCCGCCGCCGCGTACGCGGCCCGCGCCGGGATCACCTGCGCGGTGCTGGTGCCGCAGGGCAAGATCGCGCTGGGCAAGCTGGCCCAGGCGCTCGTGCACGGGGCCAAGCTGCTCCAGGTGCAGGGCAACTTCGACGACTGCCTGGCGTTGGCCTCCAAGCTCGCCCAGGACTTCCCGGTGGCCCTGGTCAACTCGGTCAACCCGGACCGGCTGCACGGCCAGAAGACGGCCGCCTTCGAGATCGTCGAGGCGCTCGGTGACGCCCCCGACATCCACTGCCTGCCGGTCGGCAACGCCGGCAACATCTCCGCCTACTGGATGGGCTACTCGGAGGACCTGCGGGACGGCAACGCCACCCGCGCCCCGAAGATGTACGGCTTCCAGGCCGCCGGGGCGGCCCCGATCGTCAACGGCCAGGTGGTGCCGGAGCCGTCGACGATCGCCACCGCCATCCGGATCGGCAACCCGGCGAGCTGGACCAAGGCGCTCGACGCCCGGGACGCCTCGCAGGGCCTGATCGCCGCGGTGACCGACCGGGAGATCCTGGCGGCGTACCGGCTGCTGGCCCGGGAGGTGGGGGTCTTCGTCGAGCTGGGCAGCGCGGCCAGCGTGGCGGGTCTGCTCCAGCAGGGGGCCGAGGGTCGGGTGCCGGCCGGGGCGACGGTGGTCTGCACGGTCACCGGCCACGGCCTGAAGGACCCGGAGTGGGCGATCTCCACCGCGCCCGCCCCGATCACCATCGCCAACGACGCCCTGACCGCCGCCCGCTCGCTCGACCTGGCCTGATCCCGACCCCGCCCCGGGCGGCGGTGCCGGCCCCGTGCCGTCCCCGTCGACCCGGCCGGCGGTGCCGGCGCCCCGTGCCGTCCCCGTCCCCGTCGACTCGGCCGGCGGGTGACCACCCCGTTACGGGTAGGGAATACCGGGTCGGGCAGACTTTCCCCACGCCCATCCCCTCTCCCAGGAGTGAGCCACGCCGATGTCGCTGCTCGCCAGATCCAGCCTCGCCAACCGGGGGCTCGTCGCCCTGATCGCGGTGGTGACCGCGGCGTTCGGGGCGTTCACCGTCCCCTCGCTCAAGCAGCAGTTGCTGCCCTCGCTGGAGTTCCCCGGCGCGTTCGTCGTCGCGGTCTACCCGGGCGCCTCGCCGGAGATCGTCGAGGCGCAGGTGACCGAGCCGATCGAGAACAGCCTCCAGAGCATCCCCGGGCTGGAGAAGGTCACCTCCACCTCGCGGGAGGGGTCGGCGACGATCGCCGTGGAGTTCGTCTTCGGCACCGACGTCGACGACGTGGCCAACAAGATGCAGACCGCGCTGAGCCGGGTCGACGCACAGCTGCCCGACGACGTGGACCCGCAGGTCATCACCGGCAGCACCGACGACCTGCCGGCCGTGGTGCTGGCCGCCACCGGCGGCGGTGACGAGCAGGCGCTCGCCGCCAAGCTGCGCGACACGGTGGTCCCCGAGCTGGAGGGGATCGACGGGGTCCGCACGGTCGCTGTCACCGGCACCCGCGAGCAGGTCGTGACGATCGTGCCGGACCCGGCGAAGTTCGCCGCCGCCAAGCTGAGCCCGACCGCGATCGCCACCGCGCTGAAGTCCAACGGCGTCGCCGTCCCGGCCGGCGCGGTCGTCGACGGCACCACCGCGCTGCCGGTGCAGGTGGGCGCCCCGGTCACCACCCTCGACCAGTTGCGGGGCATCGCCCTCACCCCGACCGCCCCGAAGGCCGCCCCGGTCCGGCTCGGTGACGTGGCGACCGTCGAGCAGCAGCTCGCCCCGGCCACCGCCATCACCCGCACCAACGGCAAGGAGAGCATCGGGGTCCAGATCACGGCCGCGCAGGACGGCAACGCCGTACGGATCTCGCACGACATCCGGGACCGGCTGGACGACCTGCGGTCCGCCTCGGGCGCCGAGCTGACCATCGTGTTCGACCAGGCCCCGTTCGTCGAGAAGTCGATCGAGAGCCTGACCACCGAGGGGCTGCTCGGCCTGCTGATGGCGGTCGTGGTGATCCTGGTGTTCCTGCTGTCGGTCCGGTCCACCCTGGTCACCGCGGTGTCCATCCCGCTGTCGGTGGTGGTGGCGCTGCTCGCCCTCTGGGCCGGCGACTACTCGCTCAACCTGCTCACCCTGGGCGCGCTCACCATCGCGGTCGGGCGGGTGGTCGACGACTCGATCGTGGTGTTGGAGAACATCAAACGCCACCTGGAGTACGGCGAACCCAAGCGGGACGCGATCGTCACCGCCGTCCGCGAGGTGGCCGGGGCGGTGACCGCGTCGACGCTCACCACGGTCGCGGTGTTCGCGCCGATCGCGCTGGTGGGCGGGTTCGTCGGGCAGCTCTTCGCGCCGTTCGCGATCACCGTGACGGTGGCCCTGCTCGCCTCGTTGCTGGTGTCGCTGACGGTGATCCCGGTGCTGGCGTACTGGTTCCTCAAGCCGCCGCGTGACGGGGCGGACGAGGCGGTGCGTCGGGCCGCCGAGGCCAAGGAGTTGCGCAGCCCGTTGCAGCGGGCGTACCTGCCGGCGATCGGGTTCGCCACCCGGACCCGTGGGACCCGGTGGATCACCGTGGCGGTGGGCATCCTGCTGCTGTTCGGCACCTTCGGGCTGGCCCAGAAGCTGGAGACCAACTTCCTCGACGACTCGGGCCAGGACACCCTGAGCATCAGCCAGAAGCTGCCGGCCGGGTCCGGGCTGGCCGCCATCGACGAGGCCGCCCGCCTGGTCGAGGGGGTGCTGGCGCGTACCGACGGGGTCGAGACCTACCAGGTGAGCGCGGGCGGCAACGACCAGCCGTGGCTGGCCGGCGGCGGCAACAACACCGCCCGCTGGTCGGTGGCGCTCGGTGGCGACACCGACGCCAAGGAGATGAAGGAGGTCCTGCGCCGCGAGTTCGACCGGCTCGGTGCCGGGGCCGGCGAGTTGAGCTTCGACAACGGGCAGGGCGGCACCTCGGGCAGTCAGTTGGAGGTGGTCGTCCAGGCTGCCGACACCGACACCCTGAACCGGGCCGCCGACCAGGTCCGGGCCGCGATGGCCGGCACCCCCGGCGTCGAGGACGTCGCCACCAGCCTGGCCGACCGGGTGCCCCGGGTCGACGTGACCGTCGACCGGCTGGCCGCGGCCCGGGTGGGGCTCAGCGAGGCGGCGGTCGGGCAGTTGGTGTCGCAGGCGTACCGGGGCAGCCCGCTGGGTCGGGTCACCCTCGACGGCGGGCAGCAGGACGTGGTGCTGCGGACGACGGCGGCCCCGCCGCTGACCGAGGAGCAGTTGCGGGCGCTGCCGGTGGGCCCGGTGAAGCTGGACGACATCGCCGACGTCACCCGGGGCGAGGGGCCGCAGCAGATCACCCGGATCGACGGTGAGCGCAGCGTCTCGGTGACCGGCACGGCCACCGGCTCCAACCTCGGCGCGACCACGACCGAGCTGAAGAAGCGGTTGGACGACGTGGACGTGCCGGGGGCGACGATCGCCGTGGGTGGCGCGAGCGCCCAGCAGGAGGACGCCTTCGGTGATCTGGGCCTGGCCGTGCTGGCGGCGATCGCGATCGTCTTCCTGATCATGGTGGCGACGTTCCGGAGCATCACCCAGGCGCTGATCCTGCTGATCTCCATCCCGTTCGCGGCGACCGGCGCGATCGGCCTGCTGCTGGTCACCGGGACCCCGCTGGGTGTGCCGGCGCTGATCGGCGTGCTCATGCTGGTCGGCATCGTGGTGACCAACGCGATCGTGCTGCTGGATCTGATCAACCAGTACCGGGCGCAGGGGATGGGCATCACCGAGGCGGTGGTCGAGGGCGGCCGGCGTCGGCTCCGGCCGATCCTGATGACGGCGGTGGCGACGATCTTCGCGCTGCTGCCGATGGCCTTCGGGCTGACCGGCGAGGGCGGCTTCATCTCCCAGCCGCTCGCGGTGGTGGTGATCGGTGGCCTGCTCAGCTCGACCCTGCTCACCCTGGTCCTGGTGCCGACCCTCTACACGATGGTGGAGCGCACCAAGGAGTCGCTGCGCGAGCGGCGGGCCGGTCGGCGGGGGCGGACCTCCGACGGGGACGGCTCCACCGCGACGCCCGCCGAGCCGGACGCCGAGGTGCCGGTGCCGGTGGGTGCCCCGGCGGCCGAGGCGTCGGGCGAACCACCGGCCCGGCCGGCCCCGTCGGCCGCGCTGGTGGACGGCACCGACCAGTTCGAGGTGCTGCGGCTGCCCAAGAGCCGCCGGTCGCCGCTGCCGCCGAGCGAGTAGGCCCTCCCGGCCGCGTACGTAGCGGCCACCCCCGACCCGCCGCGACCGGGTCGGGGGAGGGCCGCCGTCGTGCCACGACGCGCCCCCGGTCCGGGGTCACCGGGCCGGGGGCGCGTCGCGTCGCACCCGGGACAGCGGGCCGAACACCGGGTACGGTCACCCCGTGGTCCTCTACCGTCGGTCATCGTCGATCCACCCTGGGTGATGGGCATCGATCGGGCTGAGCCGGCCGAACCGGGCGGCAGGTGGTGGGACCGGCGGCGCGTGCTGGGCGGTGGGGCGCTGCTGGCCGGGGGTGTCGCGCTGGGGGCCGCCGGCATGTCCCAGGGCACCCGGCTGGCCGACCGGCACCTGCCGCTGTCCGGCGGCCCGGCCAGCGCCACCGTCGGCAACCGGCGGCAGGACGTCGGCTCGGGCGGGCTCCAGGTGGTCTGGCACGTCCCGACCACGCGACCGCTGGTGGCGTTGACCTTCGACGACGGCCCGCTGCCGCGGTGGACGCCGAGCGTCCTGGACACTCTGGACAGGCACGCGGTGCCGGCGACCTTCTTCCTGGTCGGGGAGCGGGTGCGCCGGCACGCCGGGCTGATCCGGGGGCGGCTGGCCCGGCACGAGGTGGGCAACCACAGTTGGCGGCACCGGGACCTGGCACGGTCGGCCGCCGAGGCCGTGCACGACGACCTGCGGCGGTCGCACGAGGCCATCGCCGAGGTCACCGGGACGCCACCCCGGCTGCTCCGCCCCCCGTACGGGCACCTGGGCGGCGGGGTGCTGCACGCCGCCGTACGCCTCGACTACCGGGTCGTGCTGTGGTCGTTGCAGATGGTGGAGGGGGAGTACCCGGACGACCCGGCGGGGCACGCCCGGCGGATCGTGTCCGACGTGGTGCCGGGCACCATCCTGCTCGCCCACGACGCGGGCCCGGAGAACCGTCAGGTGGCGCTGCGCGGGCTGGACACGATGATCATCGGCCTGCGGGCCCGGGGCTACACCTTCGTCACGGTCTCCGAGCTGCTGGCCCACCCGACCGGCTCCCGAACCGGGGGGTAGGGTCCGGGCACGTGTCCTCTCCGCTCTCCGTCCTCGCCCGCAACCGGGACTTCCGCAATCTCTTTCTCGCCGAGCTGGTGGTCTTCGGTGCCGACTGGTTCGTCATGGTGCCGCTGCTGGTGCTGCTGCCGGAGCTGACCGGCAGCGGGGTGTGGGGCGCCCTGGTGCTGGCGCTGGACACCGGGGTGCTGGCGCTGCTGCTGCCGTACACCGGGACCATCGCCGACCGGTTCGACCGCCGGAAGGTCATGATGGCCGCGAACGGCGTGACGCTGCTCGGCGTGCTGCTGCTGCTCGGTGTCCGCGACGCCGGGACGGCCTGGCTGGCCATGGTGGCGATCACGGCGGTGGCGGTCGGCAAGGCGTTCTACTCCCCGGCCGCGCAGGCCGCCCTGCCCAACGTGCTCGATCCGGCCGACCTGGCCGTCGGCAACGCCGTCGCCGGCTCCGCCTGGGGGACGATGACCGTGGTCGGGGCGTCCCTCGGTGGCGTGCTGACCGCGGCCGTCGGGCCGTACGCCTGCTTCTGGGTGGGGGTGGTCGGCCTGGTGGCGGCGGCGGGCCTGGCGGCGCTGATCCGCCGGCCGTTGCAGGCCGCCCGGGAGGCCGACCGGTCGACGCCGCGCACCTGGACGGCGATCCGCGAGGCGTTGGGCCACATCCGGCACCGGCCCCGGGTGCTGGCGCTGGTGACGGTGAAGTCGGCGGTGGGGCTGGGCAACGGCGTGCTGACCGTCTTCCCCCTGCTGGCCGCCGTGTACGGGGCGGGGCCGGTCGGCACCGGTCTGCTGTTCGCGGCGCGCGGGGCGGGGGCGCTGGTGGGGCCGATCCTGATGAGCCGGGTGCTGACCAACCGGGCCTGGCTGCTGCCCGGCCTGGCCCTGTCGATGTCGCTGTACGGGCTGGCCTACCTGGGCGCGGCGGTGGCGAGCTGGTTCCCGCTGGTGCTGCTGCTGGTCTTCGTGGCGCACTTCGGCGGCGGCAGCAACTGGGTGCTGTCGAACTTCGCCCTGCAGGGCGAGGTGCCCGACCGGCTGCGCGGCCGGGTGTTCGCCACCGACATGATGCTGGCGACCCTGGCGATCTCGGTCAGCCAGCTGGTGGTGGCCGGCGTGGTCGACCTGGTCGACGAGCGGGTGGTGCTGGCCGGCTGCGGCCTGGTCACCGTCGTGTACGCGGTGGGCTGGCGGATCGCCACCCGCCGGCTCTCGCTCACCGACCCGGCTACTGGAGGCGACCCGCTGACCGCCCGCTGACGACGGTGGGCGGGGCGGCTCAGTCGGCGCGGTCGCCCTGCGGCGGAGCGGCCGGCGGGGGGTCGGCCTGCGGCGGGACGGCCGGCGGGTGGTCGCTCCCGCCCCACGCGCCCCGACCCGGGTGCTCCACGGCCTGACCGGCGGCGTAGCCGGGCGGCGGGCCACCGGGGTGCCCGGTCGGGGGGCCACCGGCCGGCGGCGTCCAGGTGCCCCACGGCTGACCGGGCGCGGGGGCCGGGGGCGCGGCGCGGCGGCCGACGAAGACGGCGGCGACGATGAGGCCCAGGCCGATCGGGTAGCCGATCCAGCCGACCGCGCTGACGGCGAGGCTCCACAACTGGTACTGGCGGATCCCGCCGGAGCGGATCAGGTCCGGCAGGGCCGCGACCCAGGCGGTGGTGAGCAGTTCCAGCAGCAGCAGGACGACGGCTCCGGCGAGCAGGAACGACCGGGACCGGCCGGGCAGCCGGCGGCCGGCGGTGGCGGCGAGCACCAGGACGGTGAGCAGGGTCAGCAGGATGGGCAGGTGCCCCAGCACCTGGGTGAGCCGGTAACCGAGCATTGCCACGTCGCCTCCCGACCGGTCGATGGATCGGCGTCAGGCTAGCCGAGCTGATCCAGTTCCACCGTCCGGGCGAGGCGGTCCCCGTCGGTCCCGGGCCCTAGCATGATCCCGTGCCGACGACTTTCACCTCCGGGCCGGTGCGGGTGCGGGTGCCCGCGACCAGCGCCAACCTGGGCCCCGGGTTCGACGCCCTCGGGCTCGCCCTCGCCCTGCACGACGACGTGGCCGCCGAGGTGACCCCGGACGGCGTCCGGGTGGCGGTGACCGGCGAGGGTGCCGGCGACCTGCCGCCGGACGACCGGCACCTGGTGGTCGTGGCCATGCGGGCGGCCTTCGACCTGCTCGGCGCGCAGCCGCCGGGGCTGGCCCTGGAGTGCGTGAACCGGATTCCGCAGGCCCGGGGCCTGGGTTCCTCCTCGGCGGCGATCGTGGCGGGGGTGCTGCTGGCCCGGGGGCTGGTCACCGACGGCGCGCAGCGGCTCGACGACGCCGCGGTGCTGCGGCTGGCCGCCGAGATCGAGGGGCATCCGGACAATGTCGCGCCGTGCCTGCTCGGCGGGTTCACCGTCGCCTGGACGGAGCCGACCGGTGGCCGGGCGGTTTCGCTGCCGGTGGCGGCCGGGGTCTCGCCCACCGTCTTCGTGCCGGCCGTGCGGGGGCTGACGGCCACCGCGCGGGCGGCGTTGCCGGCGACGGTGCCGCACGGGGACGCGGCGTTGAACGCGGGCCGGTCGGCGTTGCTGGTGCACGCGTTGACCGCCGCTCCGGAGCTGCTGCTGCCGGCGACGGTCGACCGGCTGCACCAGGACTACCGCGCGGCGGGGATGCCAACGACCGCCGCCCTGGTCAGCGAGTTGCGTGCGGCCGGTGTGGCGGCCGTGGTCAGTGGGGCGGGCCCGACGGTGCTGGCGTTCACCGCGCCGCCCGACGGGTTCGACCCGGGAACAGAATGGGAAGTCTGGCGGTTGCCGGTAGAGGCGCGCGGAGCGACGCTCGCACAGGGTAGACTTGGACACGCCGAGCGGGACCCTGTTGCCGCAGGTCGGAAGAGTTGATTACGCTCTAGACTCAGCACAGCCGCGAAGCACGCGATCTCTCTGCGGGTCGGCGCACCCCGAAGCTCTCGGCGGTCAGCCCGTCACCCCTGCCAAGGCCCACGCCGCACCGCAGTTTCCGCAGGTCGCCGCAGACGGCGAGACCTGCTCACCGACGTTGGTGAGTTGGGAAACCGCCCGGCTGCTGTGCCACAGACTCCCGCGACGCGTCATGCGAGGCGGGTGCACCGAGGCCGCCCGGCCACCTTGCTTGTCGATCCCGGGCAGTCCCGGCCTATCGAGGGAAGGAATCCATTGAGCGACACCACCGACGTGACGTCGGATGTTTCCAACGTCGCTGGCGATGCCACCACCGCCGCCCCCGCCCGCCGTCGGCGCAGCGGTACCGGTCTGTCGGCGATGCTGCTGCCGGAGCTGCAGAGCCTGGCCGCGTCGCTCGGCATCTCCGGGACTGCTCGCATGCGCAAGGGCGAGCTGATCAGCGCGATCTCCGAGCGGCAGCAGGGCGGCGCCGCGACCGGCACCCCTCGACCGCGGGCCGAGGTGGCGGCTGCGGCCGCTCCCGTCCGGGAGGAGGTGCACGCCGAGGTGACCCCGGAGCGTGCCGCGGAGCCGGTGCCGGCCACCCCTGCCGCCACCACCGAGCCCGAGACCCGGACCCGGACCCGGCGCAGCCGGGCCAGCACCGCCGAGTCGCGGCCGGCCGCCGAGGCACGGGCCGTCGAGCCCCGCACCGAGGAGCCGCCGGCCGAGGCCGCCGAGCGTCCCGAGCGGGCCGAGGGTCGTACCGGCCGGGACCGTGGCGAGCGGACCGGGACCGAGCGGGCCGCCAACGAGCGGACCGGCGGTGACCGGGCCGAGCGGGCCGGTAACGACCGGGCCGAGCGGACGGACAACGACCGGGCCGGCCGCAACGACCGGGCCGAGCGCGCCGACCGGGGCGAGCGCGCCGACCGGGCCGGTAACGACCGGGCGGAGCGGGCGGGCAACGACCGGGGTGAGCGGGCCGACCGGGCCGGTAACGACCGGGCGGAGCGGACGGACCGTAACGACCGGGCCGACCGCAACGACCGGGGTGAGCGGGCCGACCGCAACGACCGGGGCGACCGCTCGGGCGAGCGCGGTCAGCGCGACAACCGCGACAACCGGGACGACTCCGACGACGACGACAACGGTGGCCGGCGGGGCCGGCGCAGCCGGTTCCGGGACCGTCGGCGGGGCCGGGGCGACCGGGCCGAGGGCGGCAACGACACCGGCGGTGGCCGGGAGCCGCAGGTCGGCGACGACGAGGTCCTGGTTCCGGTGGCCGGCATCATCGACGTGCTCGACAACTACGCCTTCGTACGGACCACCGGCTACCTGGCCGGCCCGAACGACGTCTACGTCTCCATGTCGCAGATCAAGAAGTACGGCCTGCGCCGGGGCGACGCGATCACCGGTGCCGTCCGGGCCGCCCGGGACAACAGCGCCAGCGGCGACCAGCGGCGGGACAAGTACAACCCGCTGGTGCGGCTGGACACCATCAACGGCATGGAGCCGGACGAGGCCCGCCGTCGTCCCGAGTTCTACAAGCTCACCCCGCTTTACCCGCAGGAGCGGTTGCGGCTGGAGACCGAGCCGCACATCCTGACCACCCGGGTGATCGACCTGGTGATGCCGTTGGGCAAGGGGCAGCGGGCGCTGATCGTGTCGCCGCCCAAGGCCGGTAAGACCATGGTGCTCCAGGCGATCGCGAACGCGATCACGCACAACAACCCGGAGTGCCACCTGATGGTGGTGCTGGTCGACGAGCGGCCCGAAGAGGTCACCGACATGCAGCGGTCGGTGAAGGGCGAGGTCATCGCGGCCACGTTCGACCGTCCGCCGCAGGACCACACCACGGTCGCCGAGTTGGCGATCGAGCGGGCCAAGCGCCTGGTCGAGCTGGGGCACGACGTGGTCGTGCTGCTCGACTCGGTGACCCGGCTCGGCCGGTCGTACAACCTGGCGGCGCCGGCCTCCGGCCGGATCATGTCCGGTGGTATCGACTCGACGGCGCTCTACCCGCCGAAGCGGTTCCTGGGTGCGGCCCGCAACATCGAGAACGGTGGCTCGCTGACCATCCTCGCCACCGCGCTGGTGGAGACCGGCTCGATGGCGGACACGGTCATCTTCGAGGAGTTCAAGGGCACCGGCAACGCGGAGTTGAAGCTCGACCGGAAGATCGCCGACAAGCGCACCTTCCCGGCCGTGGACGTCAGCGCCTCGGGCACCCGCAAGGAGGAGATCCTGCTCGCGCCGGAGGAGCTGGCCATCATCCACAAGCTCCGCAAGGTGCTGCACTCGCTGGACTCGCAGGCGGCGCTGGACCTGCTGCTCGACCGGCTCAAGCAGTCCCGCACCAACATCGAGTTCCTGATGCAGATCGCCAAGTCGACACCGGGGGAGTGACCCGCTCCGGGTGAGACCGCCACGAAGGGCACGGCCGCAGCGGCCGTGCCCTTCGTCGTACCCGGGAAATGCGGTTGTGGACTTTTCTTTCGATGGGCCGGGCAGCTCTTGAAAATTCTGTGCGTGGCCGGGTTGACTGGAGGCGGGTGGGGTTTCCGGCCGATGCGGGCCGGGGGTCCGGCCACCGACGGGCGGCGGGGGGAACCTGGGGAGG
>NZ_JBMDWU010000253.1:0-14503 GCF_048594385.1 Micromonospora sp.
GCCCGGGGCCCGTCGGGCCCCGGGCGGCGCGGTGGCTCAGCGGCCCACGAACCGGGCCGGACGCTTCTCCAGGAAGGCGGCCATCCCCTCGCGCTGGTCCTCGGTGGCGAACAGGGCGTGGAAGGCCCGCCGTTCGAACAGCACCCCGGCCTGCACGCCGACCTCCTCGGCCTGCCGGACCGCCTCCCGGGCCAGCATCGTCGCGAGCTTCGGATACCCGGCCACCACCGCCGCCGCGGCCTTCGCCTCGGCCAGCAGCCGGTCCGTCGGCACCACCCGGGACACCAGACCCCACCGGTACGCCTGCGCCGCGTCTAGCTGCCGGCCGGTGAGCACCAGGTCCATCGCCCGCGCCGGGCCGACCAGCCGGGTCAGCCGCTGGGTGCCGCCGATGCCGGGCATCACCCCCAGCCGCAGCTCCGGCTGCCCGAACCGGGCGTTGTCCGCCGCGAAGACCAGGTCACACATCATCGCCAGCTCGCAGCCGCCGCCGAGGGCGTAGCCGGCCACCGCCGCGATCTTCGGGGTACGCAGCGCGGCGAACGCGTCCCAACCAGCGAAGTGGTCGTCCAACGCCACGTCCAGGAAGGACTTCCCGGCCATCTCCCGGATGTCCGCCCCGGCCGCGAAGACCTCGTCGGAGCCGGTGAGCACGAAACAGCCCACCCCCGGGTCGCGGTCCAGCGGGCGCAGCGTCTCGACCAGTTCGGTCAGCAGCGCCGTGTCCAACGCGTTGCGCACCTCGGGCCGGCACAACCGCACCGTGACCACCCGGTCGTCCTTCTCCACGGTGATCCTCATCGTCGCCTCCATGTCCTCAGGAATCCCAGATCGCGCCGTACGCGGGCACCCCGCGTTCCTCCATGCCCCGCACCACCTGCCAGGTCAGCGGACGGTTCGAGATGCAGATGACCGCCTCCGCGTCGTAGCGGCGGCACGCCTGCCAGGCCAGCCGCAGCATGTCGGGCTTGCCGTCGCGGGCGGTGTCCCACAGCAGCGCGTCGGGCTGGTGGGCGAGGATCTCGTCGACCAGGTCGTCGCCGAAGGTCTCCCGGTGCCGGCGGGCCACCCAGACCAGGTGGGCCGGCACCTGCCCGGCCAGCAGGTGCGGCAGCACCGGGCCGATCCCGCTGCCGGTCGCCACGTACAGCACCCGGCGGAACAGGGTCTCGATGTTGGCCACCCCGGCGGTGCTGATCCCCTTCACCCAGACCCGGCGCGGCGGGTCGTCGACGAACCGGCCGGTCCAGTCACCGGCCCGGCTGACGGTCAGCCGGAACCCGCTGCGGCCCGGCGTCGGCACGTTGGCGAACGAGTGCCACTCCCACAGCGGGCTGCGGCTGACCGCCGTGGACGAGCCGGGGAACGGCGTCACCCCGTGGTCGAAGTGGACCAGCGCCACGTGCGACGACGGACGCTGCACCACCACCGGCACCCGGCGCAGCCGCAGCCAGGGCAGGGCGATGCTGGCGGTCAGCACCGCGAGCACCCACCCCTGCGGGGAGGCGGCCAGCGCGACCGGCCCGCCGGCCAGGAAACCGGCCTGCGCCCAGAGCAGCAGCAGGGCCGCCCAGCCGCCGAGGCGGTGGGTACGCTCGAACAGGTCGTGCCGACGCGAGCGCACCGGCGGCAGCGCGGTGCCGACGACGGCCAGCAGCAGGACGGCCACCGCGTACCCGGTGACCAGCGCCCCCGGCGGGCCGCCACGCGCGGTCAACGCGCCGAGCTGGGCGAGGAACCAGGCGGTGCCGGCCAGCGCCGCGCCGACGTGCAGCCCACCGAAGTGGTAGACCTTGCCCAACGTGGCCCGCACCCGCAGCGGCCACCTGGTGGGTGCCCGGGTGGCCAGCCGGAACAGCAGGTTGATCACGTACTGCTGGCGGATCAGCACGGCCAGCGCGACGTTCGCCAGCGCGGCGACGCCCAACCCGTCGGCGGCCCCCGGGCCGTGCCACCAGCCGACGGCCAGTCCGTACGCCAGCAGCGCGGCGTTGCCGGCGAGCACCGCCGCGACGAGCCGGTGGTGGTGCATGAACCGGGGATGGGCCAGGACCCGGCGCAGCGTCGACACCGGCGGGGGAAGCACGTCGTCGGGGTGGCCCGCCGGGCCGGTGCGCGGCGGCGTCGACACGGGTCGCAGACCGGTGGTGGTCACGCCGCCGCCTCCTCGACGTGGGCGAACTGCCACCGCAGGTCGAGGGCGAGCCTGCGCAGCGCGTCCCGGTCGACCTTGCCCCGGCCGGTCATCGGCAGCTCCGGCAGCGGGTGCACGGCCGCCGGCACGCAGTAGTAGGGCAGCGCGGCGGCCACCGTCTCCCGGCACCGCTGCGGGTCCAGCTCCGCAGGGACGACGAAGGAGACCAGGTCCCGGTCGGTGACCCGGAGGGTGACCGCGCTCCGGCAGCCCGGCACCGTCTCCAGCACGGTCGAGACCGCGTCCAGCTCCACCCGGAAACCCCGGACCTTCACCTGGTCGTCGGTGCGGCCGAGATGTTCCAGTTCCCCGTCCGCGCGCCAGCGGCCCCGGTCGCGGGTACGGAACATCAGCCGGCCGCCGCCGAGGAACGGGTCCGGGGCGTACCGCTCGGTGTTGAGCGCGTCGTTGTCCATATAGCCGGCGGAGACGCAGTCGCCACCGGCCCACATCTCGCCGACCTCGCCGATGCGGCAGGGGCGTCCGTCGTCGTCGAGGACGTAGACGGTGTTGTTCGGGGTCGGCCGGCCGATGGTCAGCGGCGCACCCGGCCGGTGCCGGTGCATGGTGTTGACGATGGTGGTCTCGGTCGGACCGCAGCAGTTGTAGAAGATCCGGCCGGCGGCCCACCGGTCGGCCAGCGGACGCGGACAGGGCTCCCCCGCCACCGCGACCACCCGCACCCCGGCGCACCGGTCCGGGTCGATCCGGGCGAGCACGGAGGGGGTGGCGACCACCACGTCGGCGCGGGCGGCGGTGGCGGTGAGGTCCCGGTCGCGCACGAGCAGGGTGCCGCCGTTGGCGAGGCAGCCGAGGATCTCCCAGGCGGCCATGTCGAAGGCGACGTTGAGCAGTTGGGCGACCGTCCGGCCGGGCCGTATCCCCAGGTCACCCGGGGTGGTGAGCAGGATGTTGGCGACGTTGCCGTGGGTGACGGTGACGCCGTTGGGGGTGCCCGTGGTGCCGGAGGTGAACAGCACGTAGCAGCCGTCGTCGGCGCGTACCGGGCGGTCCGGGACGGGGGCGGTGAGGTGCCCGCCGGGGGGCAGCGGCTCGGCCATCATCTCGTCGACCGCGAGCCGGGGCACGCCGGGCGACGCCGGCACCGCGTCCAGGGTCGCCGACGTGGTCAGCAGCACCCGGCAGCGGGCGGTCGAGGCGACCTGGCGCAACTGCCCGGCGGGGGCGATCCGGACGTCCTGCGGGACGTAGGCCGCCCCGGCCTTGAGGGTGGCCAGGATGCCCACCAGCATCGGCAGGGACCGGCTGGTGAACACGCCCACGGTGTCGCCGGTGCGCACACCGAGGGCGACGAGGTGGGCGGCGAGCCGGTTGGCCTGGCGGTCCAGTTCGCGGTAGCCGATCCGTACCCCGAGGTGCTCGGCGGCGACGGCGTCCGGGGTGGCGGCGGCCCACCTGGCGAACGCCTGGTGGATGCGCAGGTCGGGGGCGGGCACCCGGGGGCCCTGACCGAACCGGTGGAACAGCCGCCGGTCACGCGGTGGGAGGTGGTCCAGCAGGACCGACCGCCAGCCGTCCGGCCCGGCCGGGAGGGTGCCGACCGGGTGGCTGGCGGTGTCGTCGGTGGTCTGTCGTACGGACATGGGCCGCTCCTGTTCTGACCGGCCGCCCTGCGCGGCGATCGGAATCGATGCTGGCCAATACAAATGGGAAATCTCTTAGATCCGGGGCGCAGCGGCCGTCCAGGGCGGCACCGGCGTGCGTCGACGCACGCCCGATCGGATCGGGCGGGGGCCACGGCGGGCGGGGCGCGGGGCGGCTGCCGCCCGGCGCACGGGTCGATCGGGCGCGCAACGGTCCGGCCGGCACAGGCGACCCGACGCGGCAAAGAACTACAGGCGTCGACGTTGACGTTCATCGACGGGCCGACCGGCCGCCGCCACCCGCGGCACCACGTCAGGCAGGGGCCGCCCGACCGGCACGGCATTGGTAGGACGTCTGGGGTGTCGCGACCGAAGCTCCACCCCGGCGACCGGCCGCCAGCAGCCGCTCCCCGCAGTAACCTGCGGGGCATTGACGTTACACAATGGAAACTCTAACGTCTGATGTCTCGACCGTGCGTGTCGGCACCACCCACCTCCCACCCAGGGAGGGGACCTCCGCGTGCCGTCCCCGACCCGGCAGCCGGCGCAAGGTTCCAGCACGCCCGGCCCGCAGTGCGCCATCCGGGCGTACGGCCGCCGCCCCACGCGACGGCCGTGCCCGCCGGAGCACTCCCGCAGAAACGGAGCGAACACGATGAACCACGGACGTCTGGTGAGCGCAGGGCTGACGGTGCTGCTCGGCGCGACGGTCGCCCTCACCGCCGGCTGCGGTGACCGGGGGGCCGGGACCGGCACGGGCGGCGGCAAGCCGCTCATCGGGGTCGACTACCCCCGCTCGGACACCGATTTCTGGAACTCCTACATCAAGTACGTGCCGCAGTCCGCCGGGCAGTTGGGGGTCGACCTCAAGACCACCAACTCGCAGAACGACATCGCGAACCTCATCTCGAACGCCCAGACCTTCATGAGCCAGGGCGTCAAGGGGGTGGTGATGGCCCCGCAGGACACCGCCGCGATCGCCCCGACCCTGGCCCAGCTGGAGAGCCGCAAGATCCCGGTGGTCACCATCGACACCCGGCCCGACACCGGCACGGTGTTCATGGTGGTCCGCGCCGACAACCGGGCGTACGGGACCAAGGCCTGCCAGTTCCTGGGCACCAAGCTCGGCGGCCGGGGCAAGGTCGTCATGCTCCAGGGCGGCCTGGACTCCATCAACGGCCGGGACCGCACCGAGGCGTTCAGCGAGTGCATGGCCAAGGAGTTCCCCGGCATCAAGGTCTTCGGGGAGGCGACCGACTGGAAGGCCGACGTCGCGGCGTCGAAGTTGCAGACCCGCTTCGCGTCCGACCCGGACATCCGGGGCGTCTACATGCAGTCGTCGTTCGCGCTGTCGGGCACCCTGCAGATCCTCAAGCAGCGTGGCCTGCAGGTGCCGCCGACCGACCCGAAGCACGTCTTCGTGGTGTCCAACGACGGCATCCCCGAGGAGCTGAAGAACATCGGCGACGGCCTGATCGACGCCACCGTCAGCCAACCCGCCGACCTGTACGCCCGCTACGGGCTGGAGTACGCCAAGGCGGCGATCGAGGGCAAGACGTTCCAGCCCGGCCCCACCGACCACGGCAGCACCATCATCCAGGTGCGCGACGGCCTGCTGGAGGACCAGCTCCCGGCACCCCTGGTGACCCTGGACGGCGCACCGGTCGCCGGGCAGCCCACGGTGAAGTACGACGACCCCTCGCTGTGGGGCCGGCAGGGATGACCACCGCCCCGCACCACCCCGGCGACGACGACCCACCGGTCGTCGAGGCGGTCGACATCACCAAACGCTTCGGCTCCACGCTCGCCCTGTCCGGGGCGGGGATCATGGTCCGGCGCGGCGAGACGCACGCCCTGGTCGGCCGCAACGGCGCCGGCAAGTCGACGCTGGTCGGCATCCTGACCGGGTTGCAGGCCGCCGACGGCGGGGCGGTCGCCTTCGACGGTCGGCCGGCACCGCCGCTGGCCGACCGGGACGCCTGGCGGCGGCGGGTGGCCTGCGTCTACCAGAAGTCGACGATCATCCCCACCCTCACCGTGGCGGAGAACCTGTTCCTCAACCGGCACGCCCGCTCCCGCGCCGGCCTGATCCGCTGGTCGAGCCTGCGGCGGGAGGCGCAACACCTGCTGGCGCAGTGGTCGGTCGACGTCGACGTCCGGCAGCCGGCCGCGACGCTCTCGGTCGAGCAGCGGCAGTTCGTGGAGATCGCCCGCGCGTTGTCCTTCGGCGCCCGGTTCATCGTCCTCGACGAGCCGACCGCCCAGCTCGACGCCGCCGGCATCGACCGCCTGTTCACCCGCATCCGCGACCTGCGGGCGCAGGGGGTGACGTTCCTGTTCATCAGCCACCACCTGCAGGAGATCTACGACCTGTGCGACCGGGTGACGGTCTTCCGCGACGCCCGGCACATCCTCACCGCCCCGGTCGCCGGGTTGAGCCGGCAGGCGCTGGTCGCCGCGATGACCGGGGAGGACGTGAGCATGCCGGAGGCCGACCACCGGCCACCGGCGTCCGACGCGCCGGTGCTGCTGTCGGTGCGGGACCTGGTCACCGGGTCCGGGGCCCGACTGTCGATACGGGCCCGGGCGGGCGAGGTGGTCGGCATCGCCGGTGGTGGCGGCAGCGGCAAGGTCGAGGTCGCCGAGGCGGTCGTCGGTCTGACCCGCCCGGTGGCCGGTTCGGTCACCCTCGCCGGCCGGGTGCTGCGGCCGGGCAGCGTGCCCGACGCCCTCGCCGCCGGGGTGGGGCTGGTGCCGCAGGACCGGCACCGGGAGGGCCTGGTGCCGGGGCTGTCGATCGCGGAGAACGTCACGATGACCGTGCCGCAGCGGGTCGGGCGCTACGGGTTCATCTCCCGGGCCCGCCGGGACGCGCTGGCCCGGGACACCATCGCCGCGCTGACGATCAAGGCGTCCGGACCGCAGACGCCGGTGGCCGACCTGTCCGGCGGCAACCAGCAGAAGGTCGTGATGGGCCGGGCGTTGGCCAACGATCCGCGGCTGCTGGTGCTGATCACGCCCACCGCCGGGGTCGACGTGCGGTCCAAGCAGACCCTGCTCGGCGTCGTCGAGGACGTCCGCCGCCGGGGCACCGCCGTGCTGGTGGTCTCCGACGAGCTGGACGACCTGCGCATCTGCGACCGGGTGCTGGTGATGTTCCAGGGCCGGGTGGTCGCCGAGATGGCCCACGGCTGGAGCGACAACGATCTGGTAGCCGCCATGGAAGGGGTGGACCTCCACCATGTCTGACACGCTGTCCACCGGCACGGTGCCGGCGTCGGCGCCCCCGCCGACCCGCCCGTCGTCGCGGCACCTGGCCGTCGCCCGGCTGCGGGACCTGGCGCTGGTGCCGGCGATCGTCGCGGTGGCGATCGTCGGCTGGATCATCAGCCCGGTCTTCCTCAGCACCGACAACGTCCTCAACGTGCTGCAGAGCATGTCGGAGATCGCGATCCTGGTGCTGGCCCAGACCATCGTGCTGATCACCGGCAAGATGGACCTGTCGCTGGAGAGCACCTTCGGGCTCGCCCCGGGCATCGCCGCCTGGCTGGTCGTCGACCCGGAGCTGACCCGGGGGTTGGGGCTCGGCCTGCTCCCGGACGCCTGGGCGGTGCCGGTGGTGCTGCTGGTCGGGGCGCTGGTCGGGGCGTTCAACGGGCTGCTCATCGTCCGGTTCGGCCTCAACGGGTTCATCGTGACGCTGGGCATGCTGATCATCCTGCGCGGCCTGCTCACCGGCATCTCCGGCGGGCAGACCTTCTTCGCGCTGCCCGGGTCGATGACGTACCTCGGCTCGACGAGCTGGCTCGGGGTTCCGGCCTCCATCTGGGTGTCGCTGCTGCTGTTCGCCGCCGGGATCGTGGTGCTCGGCCACACCCGCGCCGGGCGCGCGCTGTACGCCATCGGCGGCAACGCCGACGCGGCCCGCGCCGCCGGCATCCGCACCGACCGGGTGCTGTGGGTCGCGCTGGTCGTGGCCAGCGTGCTCGCCGCCCTGGCCGGCCTGCTGATCAGCGGCCGGCTGGCGGCGGTGCCGGCGGCCCAGGGCGACGGCGCGATCTTCCAGGTGTTCGCGGCGGCGGTGATCGGCGGGGTCAGCCTCAACGGCGGGCGGGGCAGCGTCTTCGGCGCGTTCACCGGCGTCCTGCTGCTCTTCATGATCATCAACGTGTTGACCCTGGCCGGGGTGCCCGCACAGTGGACGAACTTCCTCAACGGCGCGGTCATCCTGATCGCCCTGGTGGTCTCCCGCATCACCGGCGGCAAGGCACAGACCTGAACCGCCCCCGCCGGCCCGACCCCACGCGACCCGCCCACGAGGCGGGCCGCCGACGCCCCGATCCCCTCAACCAGGAGTTCCGTTGACTGAGCGCATCACCGCGGTGGACACGATCGACGTCCGCTTCCCCACCTCCGTGCACCGCGACGGGTCGGACGCGATGAATCCGTTCCCCGACTACTCGGCCGCCTACGTCGTCCTGCGGACGTCGGCGGGCGACGAGGGACACGGGCTGGTCTTCACCGTGGGACGCGGCACCGAGATCCAGGTCGCCGCCGTACGGTCGCTGGCCGCGATGGTCGTCGGCCAACCCGTCGACGAGCTGACCGCCGACCCCGGGGCGCTGGCGCGACGGCTCGTCGGCGACAGCCAGATCCGCTGGCTCGGCCCGGCCAAGGGGGTCGTGCACATGGCCGCCGGTGGCCTGGTCAACGCGGTGTGGGACCTCGCCGCCCGACGGGCCGGCAAGCCGCTGTGGAAACTGCTGGCCGACCTCACCCCGGAACAGCTCGTCGCCCAGGTCGACTTCCGCTACCTGCGCGACGCCCTCACCGAGGACGAGGCGCTGGCCCTGTTGCGGCGGGCCGCCGACGGACGGGCCGAGCGGGAACAGCGGCTACTGGCCGAGGGCTACCCCGCGTACACCACCACGCCCGGGTGGCTGGGCTACGACGACGAGAAGCTGGCCCGGCTCTGCGCGGAGGCCGTCCGCGACGGCTACCGGCTGATCAAACTCAAGGTCGGCGGTGACCTGGCCGACGACGTACGCCGGATGGGCATCGCCCGGCAGGCCGTCGGGCCGCAGGTCCGCCTCGCGGTCGACGCCAACCAGATCTGGGGCGTGCCCGAGGCGATCGGGTGGATGCGGGAGCTGGCCGCGTTCGACCCGTACTGGATCGAGGAGCCGACGTCGCCGGACGACGTCCTCGGGCACGCCGCCGTCCGCAAGGCGCTCAGCCCGATCCGGGTCGCCACCGGCGAGCACGTGCACAACGCGGTGGTGTTCAAGCAGCTGCTCCAGGCCGACGCCGTCGACGTGGTGCAGATCGACGCCTGCCGGGTCGCCGGGGTCAACGAGAACCTGGCGATCCTGCTGCTCGCCGCGCGGTTCGGGGTGCCGGTCTGCCCGCACGCCGGCGGGGTGGGGCTGTGCGAACTGGTGCAGCACCTGGCGATGTTCGACTTCGTCGCGGTCAGCGGCAGCACCGAGGACCGGGCCATCGAGTACGTCGACCACCTGCACGACCACTTCGTCGACCCGGTGCGGGTCACCGGCGGGCGCTACCTGGCCCCCACCGCACCGGGCATGAGCGGGCAGATCCGGCCGGAGTCCCTGGCCGCGTACCGGTTCCCCGACGGCCCGCAGTGGGCCGACGCCGCCGCGACCCCGGACCCGGTGACGCCGTGATCATCGACGCGCACCACCACCTGTGGCGACCCGAACGCGGGTACACCTGGCTGGACGCACCCGAGCTGGCGACCATCCGGCGGCCGTTCACCCCGGCGGACCTGACCGCCGAACTCGCCGCCGCCGGGGTCACCGGCACCGTGCTGGTCGAGGGCGGGCGCTGCCATCGCGACGAGGCCGCCGAGTTCCTCGGCTACGCCGCCGACACCCCGCCGATCCTGGCGGTGGTGGCCTGGCTCGACGTCGCCGCCGACGACGTGCCCGCCACCGTGGCCCGCTACCGCCGGCTGCGCGGCGGCGGGTACCTGGCCGGGGTCCGCTCGCAGGTGCAGGGCGAGCCGGATCCGGACTACCTGGACCGGCCCGACGTGCGGCGCGGGCTCGCCGCGCTCGCCGACGCCGGGCTCGCGTTCGACCTGGTGATCCGCGCCGACCAGCTACCGGCGGCGGCGCGGGCGGCCCGCGCGGTGCCGGGGTTGCGGTTCGTCCTGGACCACCTGGGCAAGCCCCGCATCGCCGAGGGTGACGCGGGGCTGCGGAGCTGGCGCGGTCCGCTGGCCGCCCTCGCCGCCAACCCCAACGTCACCGCGAAGCTGTCCGGCCTGGTCACCGAGGCCGCCCCGACGTGGACACCGGACGACCTGCGGCCGTTCGTCGCGGTGGCCGTCGCCGAGTTCGGCGCGCAGCGGCTGATGTTCGGCTCGGACTGGCCGGTCTGCCTGCTGCGGTCGGACTACCCCGGGGTGCTGCGGGCGTTGACGGCGGCGCTGCCACCGCTGTCGGACCGGGAACACCGGGAGATCCTCGCCGGTACCGCCGTACGCACCTACGGCCTGGCCGACCGGGTCGGCGCGGCCCCTCCGGCGGGGCCCGCGTGAGGCCGGCGGGGTCAGGCGGCCCCCGCCTTGGCGGCCAGCACCGTGCGCAGCCACGCCTCGGAGGTGTTGACGTGCATCAACGCGCTCGCCTGGGCGAGCAGTTGGTCACGCGAGCGCAGCGCACGGTAGATCGCGTGGTGCTCGTCGATGGTGGTGTGCGCCGCGTTGCCCTCGATCAGCCCGCGCCACACCCGGGCCCGCAGGGTACGGCTGGACAGCCCGTCCAGCAGCGAGGTGAGGGTCTCGTTGCCGGTGGTGGCGACGACGGTGTGGTGGAACGCCGTGTCGAACCGGATCAGCTTCTCGGCGTCGTCGGCCGCCGCCCGCATCTCCTCCAGGATGCCGCCGAGGTCGTCGAGCTGGGCCTCGGTCATCCGCAGCGCCGCCAGCCCGGTGGCCATCGGTTCCAGCAGCCGCCGGACCTCCATGACCTCCAGCAGCGTGTCGTCGCGCAGCAGCTCCACCGCGACCCCCAGCCCCTCCAGCAGCAGCCGGGGGGCGAGGCTGGTGACGTACGTCCCGTCGCCCCGGCGCACGTCGAGCACCCGGGCCGACTCGAGGACCTTCACCGCCTCCCGGACCCCGCTGCGCGACAGGCCCATCTGCTCGGCGAGCTGCGGCTCGGGGGGCAGCCGGGCACCCGGCGGCAGCTCACCGCTCTGGACCATGCTCCGGATCTTGGCGATCGCGTCGTCGGTCAGTGCCATCACGTCCCCCTCCGGCCGGCCGGTCGCGCGTCGTCCCGGCCGCTGCGGCTGAGCCGACCGACGGTGACCCCCACCAATATAGAGACATCCGATGTTTTCCCCGACGGCGGCCGTCCCACGGCCCGCCGCCGTGGACCGGCGGTTACCACCCGTACCGGAGGGGCGTGACGTGCAGCGCTACGGCTGGTTGATCCGGCTCCGACCGGAGCACCGCGAGACCTATCTGCGCCTGCACGCCGCCGTCTGGCCCGACGTCGAACGGACGCTGCGCGCGGCGAACATCCGCAACTACAGCATCTTCCTGCACGGCGACCTGCTCTTCGGCTACTACGAGTACGTCGGCGAGGACCACGACGCCGACCAGCGGCGCATCGCCGCCGACCCGCGCACGCAGGAGTGGTGGACGCTGACCGACCCGTGCCAGGAGTCGGTCGCCGAACCCGGCTCGGGGCACTGGTGGGCACCGATGCGGGAGGTCTGGCACCTGTCCGAGGAGGAGTCGTGAACCACAGCGCGTACTACGTCGGCGACCGCACCTTCGTCGTCGAGCGGACCGCCGTCGTGCCGCCCGGCCCCGGCCAGGTGCGCATCGACGTCGCGTACACCGGGATCTGCGGCACCGACCTGCACGTGGCGCACGGCGCGATGGACCAGCGGGTCCGGGTGCCGGCGGTGATCGGCCACGAGATGTCCGGACGCATCGCCGAGGTGGGTCCCGGGGTGCGGGGGCACCGGGTGGGCGACCCGGTGACCGTGATGCCGCTGGACTGGTGCGGCGACTGCCCCGCCTGCCGGGCCGGCAACAGCCACATCTGTCACCGGCTCATCTTCGTCGGCATCGACTCCCCCGGCGCGATGCAGCGTTCGTGGACGGTGCCCGCACGCATCGTGGTGCCGCTGCCGGCGGACCTGCCGCTGACCCACGCCGCGCTGATCGAGCCGACCGCCGTCGCCGTGCACGACGTACGCCGGTCCCGGCTGACCGCCGGGGAACACGCGGTGGTCGTCGGCGCCGGGCCGGTCGGCCTGCTCATCGGGACGGTCGCCCGGGCCACCGGTGCCGAGGTGACGGTGCTCGAACCCGACCCGCGCCGGCGGGCCCTCGCCACCGAACTCGGGCTGCGTACCGTCGACCCGGCGACGGTCGACGTCGCCCGGCACGTGCACGAGACGACGGGCGGGGCCGGGGCGGCCGTGGCCTTCGAGGTGTCCGGGTCCGCCGCCGGGGTCCGCACCGCGACCGACCTGCTCGCCGCACGCGGCCGGCTGGTCGTCGTGGCGATCCACCCCACCCCCCGGGAGGTGGACCTGCACCGCGTCTTCTGGCGCGAACTGGAGCTGATCGGGGTGCGGGTGTACGAGCGGGAGGACTACACCGAGGCCGTCCGGCTGGTGCACGCCGGCCTGGTGCCCGCCGGGCGGCTGATCACCCGGGTCGTGCCGCTGCCCGAGGTGGCCGAGGCGTTCCGGGCGCTCGCCGCCGGTGGCGAGGTGAAGATCCTCGTCGACTGTGGGGTCACGGGGTGAAGCCCGGCCGTGTGATGATCGGCCGATGCGGGTGGTGCTGGCGACCGATGCGGGGCACCCCGGGCGGGCCAACGAGGATTTCGCCGGGGCGGTGCCGGCCGGCCTGGTGCTGGTCGACGGCGCGGGCGGTGTCCCCGGGGCCGGCGAGGTCTGCCGGCACGGCGTGGCCTGGTACGCCCGACGGCTCGGCGGCGCGCTGCTGGGCGGGCTGTCGACGGGCGGCAGCCTGCGATCGGTGCTGGCCGAGGGCATCGGGCAGGTCACCGACGCGCACCGGGACACCTGCGACGTCACCCACCCGAGCAGCCCGCACGCGGCCGTGGCGGTGCTGCGGTGCGCCGGCGGGCTGGTCGAGCACCTGGTCCTCGGGGACGCGGTCGCGGTCGTCGGCCGGGTGGCCGGCGGGCCGCTCGTCGCCCACGACCCTCGCGAGGTGGTGATCGCCCGGTCGTTCGAGCAGCGGCTGGTGGGCGTCGCCGAGGGCAGCGGTGAGCACCGGCGGTTACTGGCCGAACTGCGGGGGCACCGCAACGCCCCGGGCGGTTTCTGGGTGGCCAAGGACGACCCACGGGTGGTCGACGAGGCGGTCAGCGGCGACTGCCCGGCTACCGGGGTGACGGCGGCGGCGCTGCTGAGCAACGGGGCGAGCCGGCTCGTGGACACCTTCGGGCTCACCGACTGGGCGGGTCTGCTGCGCCTGCTGGACACCGCCGGGCCGGGCGGGATCATCCGCCGGGTCCGGGAGGCCGAGGCCCGGCACGGGGTCGCCACCGACGACGCGACAGTCGTCGCGTGCCTCGGGACGGAACCGGCCGCCGACGGCTGAGCCACCCGGCCCGCCGTCCGGGGCGGGCCACCCGGACATGGCCGGTTCGACCACGATCCTTAGCCATCGGGATACTTGTATACTCTGGTCCGCCGACCTAACAGCCCCTGGCAGAGAAGCAGTGAGCGGACCAGCAGCGAGCAAACCCCAGGTGAGCAGCAGGTCGGTCGTTCTCGACGCGATCCGCGCGGCCGGCACGATCAGCCGGGTCGGCCTGATCCGGGCCACCGGTTTCACCGCGCCGACCATCTCCACTCTGGTCCGCAAGCTGATCAACGAGGACCTGGTGGTCGAGACCGGCCACGCGAAGTCGACAGGCGGCAAGCGGCGGGTCCTGCTCCAGCTCAACCACGCCTCCCGGTACGCCGTCGGCGTCCACCTGGACCACGGTGTCATCACGTACGCCCTGACCAACCTGGGTGGCACGGTGGTGGCCCGGATCTCCCGCCCGGGTGCCGGCGCGCAGGAGCCGGCGGTGGTGGTCGCCCGGATCGCCACCGAGATCGCCGCGTTGATCGACGGGGTCGGGGTGGAGCGGGACCGCATCCTCGGCGTCGGCCTGGTGTTCCCCGGGCCGGTCAACGCGACCCGGGGCATGGGTGGCCCGCCGGACGTGGGGCTCGCCCCCGCCATGCGGCAGTGGAACGGTTTCCCGCTGGGCGCGGCGCTGGAACAGGTGACGACCCTGCCGGTGGCGCTGGACAACGACGCGACCGCGGCGGCGCTGGGCGAGCACTGGACGGGCGGGTTCGGCACGGCGGCCTCGGCCGCCGCCCTCTACATGGGCACCGGCATCGGTGCCGGGCTGGTCATCAACGGCAGCACCTACCGGGGGCCGAGCGGCAACGTCGGCGAGCTGGGGCACGTGTGCGTGTCGGCCGACGGGCCCCGGTGCTGGTGCGGGGCGCGGGGCTGCGTGGAGGCGCGGGCCGGGCCGGCCGCGGTGGTCGCCGCCGCCCGGTCGGAGCCGGCGACGGCACGGGCGGTGGGGTTCACGCCCGGCGTCCGCCGGCCCTCGGTGGTCGCCGACTTCGCCGCGATCAGCCGGGCCGCGCGCCGGGGTGAGCCGCACGCGCTGGC
>NZ_JBMDWU010000254.1:0-13971 GCF_048594385.1 Micromonospora sp.
GGTGGGGGCCGCCGGGGGGGGGAGGCTCCCCCCCCCCACCCCCGGCGGCCTACCCGGGGGTTGCGGCCCCCCCCGCCGGGGGGTGGGGGGCGGCGGGCGACGACCTGCCTTGACGGGACCGGGCTCGCGACTGCCCGGAACCCGGTGCGGTCCGCGAAACCGCACCTGCCCGGGTCGACGCCGCGAAACACCGCCCGGGGGCGTTGGAACGGGTGTGCGAGTGAATCGAACACTCGTTCTAACTGCTCTGACAGTACACCCTGCCCCCGACGAAAACGCAACGTCTGGCGTACGGCGTGCCAGCGACGATTCCCAGCCCGCGCACAGCGACGGCAAAGCCTGGCCCGAGGTCACCGCCGCAGGGTGGAACGCATGAGTGAAGGACCCGCCGGAACGACCCGCGGATGAGCGCCACCGTCCTGGACCGGGGTACCCCGCGCCGGCCGTTGCCCACCGCCCCCGGCTGGTGGGCCGACCTGGCCGGCAGCGCGGCGGTGCTCAGCCTGCTGGTCGTCGTCGCGCTCTGGACCGCCGACCGGGGGGTGCAGGAACTGCTCTCCGGGGTGGCCACCGGCCTCACCTCCGCCGGCCGGCTCACCGGCCTGCTCAGCGCCGACCTGATGCTCGTCCAGGTGGTGCTGATGGCCCGGGTGCCGCTCGTCGAACGGCGCTTCGGCCAGGACCGGATCGCCCGTTGGCACCGGCTGGCCGGCTTCACCTCGTTCCACCTGCTGCTGGCCCACGTGCTGCTGACCACCCTGGGGTACGCCGGCACCGCCCGGGAGAACCCCGTGACGCAGCTCTGGCTGCTGGTCACCGGGTACCCGGGGATGCTGCTGGCCACCGCCGCGCTGGCACTGCTGGTGCTGGTGGTGGTCACCTCCGTCCGGGCGGCCCGCCGTCGGCTGCGCTACGAGTCCTGGCACCTGCTGCACCTGTACGCGTACCTGGGGATCGGGTTGGCGCTGCCGCACCAGTTGTGGACCGGCGCGGACTTCGTCGCCTCGGCCGCCGCGCGGGCGTACTGGTGGACGGTGTACCTGGGGGCGCTGGGCAGCGTGCTGGTGTTCCGGCTCGGGCTGCCGGCGTACCGCTCGCTGCGGCACCGGGTCGAGGTGGCCGCGGTGGTCCCCGAGGCACCCGGCGTCACCTCGGTCTGGTTGCGCGGGCGGGACCTGGACCGGCTGCCGGTCCGGGCCGGGCAGTTCTTCGGCTGGCGCTTCCTGACCGGCCCCGGCTGGTCCCGGGCGCACCCGTACTCGCTGTCCGCCCCGCCGACGGGCGACCTGATGCGGATCACCGTCAAGGACCTCGGCGACGACAGCTCCCGGGTGGCCGCCCTGCGACCGGGCACCCGGGTGCTGCTGGAGGGCCCGTACGGGCGGCTGACCGGGGAACACTGGCGCGGCGGCGGGATCACCATGCTCGCCTGCGGGATCGGCGTCACCCCGCTGCTGGCCCTGCTCCGGGAGCTGCCGTACGCACCCGGGCAGGCGGTGCTGCTCTACCGCGTGCGTACCCCGCAGGAGCTGGCCTTCCGGGCGGAGCTGGAACGGCTCGCGGTCGAACGCGGGGTGTCGGTCCACTACCTGGTCGGTCCGCGCGGCCGGCAGCCCTCCTGGCTGCCCGGCTACGCGGCCGGGCTCCCGGACGCCGAGGCGCTGCGTCGGCTCTCCCCCGACATCGCCGACCACGACGTCTACCTGTGCGGCCCGGACGGCTGGGTCGACGCGGTGCAGGCCGCGACCCGGGCCGCCGGGGTGCCCGAGCGGCACGTCCATCACGAACGCTTCGCCTGGTGACGGGCGGGAAGGGGGAACCGTGCGACGGATCACCATCTGGCTGCTCTCCACGGTGACCGCCCTGGTGCTGCTGTTCAGCTACCGGACCAGCACCATGGGCGTCGGCGGGGGTACCAGCGCCGTCGCCGTCGACCGCGGCGGCACCTCCCCCGGCTCCGGGGACACGCCCACCGGCGTCGACCCGGGCTCGGGCGCGCCGGGCGCAAACACCGGCGAGGGCGGCGACGGAAGCCACGACGGGTCGGTGGCGCAGACCCGGTGGGGGCCGGTGCAGGTCCGGATCACCGTGGCGGGCGGGCGGATCACCGACGTCACGACCCTCCAGGTGCCCGACGGCAACTTCCGGGACCAGCAGATCAACGACTACGCGGTGCCGATCCTGCGGCAGGCGGCGCTCACCGCGCAGAGCGCCCGGATCGACACCGTGTCCGGGGCGACCGTCACCAGCGACGGTTACCGCGAGTCCCTCCAGGCCGCCATCGACGCGGCGCACCTGAGATGAGCACGCCGACGGGCCGGACGGCGGAGCTGGACCGGCGGGCCTGGGTGGTGCAGGTGATGGGGCTGCCGGTCAGCGTGCACCTGCGCGGCCCGGACGTGCACGACGACGCGGTCGCCGCCCGGGTGGAACGGTTCTTCACCTGGCTGGGCGCGATCGACGCGACGTTCAGCGCCTACCGGCCGGAGAGCGAGATCGGACGGCTGGCCGGGCGGGAACCCGATCCGGCCACCGCGAGCCCGCTGGTGCGGGAGGTGGCGGAGCTGTGCGAACTGGCCCGGACGCGCACCGGCGGCCGGTTCGACGCCCGGCGGCTGCCGCTGCCCACCGGCGGTGCCGGCTACGACCCGTCCGGGCTGGTCAAGGGGTGGGCGGTGCAGCGGGCGGCCGGGTGGCTGGCCGATCTGGCCGGGCACGACCTCTGTCTCAACGCCGGTGGGGACGTGGTGCTGTACGCCGGGGCGGACCGGCCGGCCTGGCGGGTCGGCATCGAGGACCCGGACCGCCCCGGCCACCTGTTGGACGTGCTGGACCGGCGCGACGGCGCGGTCGCCACCTCGGGCACCGCCCGGCGCGGCGCGCACATCGTGGACCCGCGTACCAGCCGACCGGCGACCGCGCTGCGGTCGGTCACCGTGGTCGGGCCGGAACTGCTCTGGGCCGACGTGTACGCCACCGCGGCGATGACCCGCGACGCCGACGACGCGCTGACCTGGCTGACCGGCCTGGCCGACCACGAGGCGCTGCTGGTGACCGCCGGCGGCCGGATCCGGGCCACCCCGCACTGGCCCGGCACCCGTCCCGGGTCGCCACCCGCCCGCTGACCCGCCACGGTGGGCGGCCGGGTGCGGGGCGTCGGGGCGTACCGGGGAGAATGGGCCGCATGCAGTCACACCCGAACGTGCAGGCGGTGCAGCGGGCGCTCGACGAGGCGGGCGCGCGGGACGGTTCCGGTGCGGCCAGCCGGGTCCGCCTGCTGCCCGCGGCGGCGCACACCGCCGTCGCGGCGGCCGACGCGCTCGGCGTCACCGTCGGCGCGATCGCCAACTCGCTGGTCTTCGACGCCGACGGCACGCCGCTGCTGGTGCTCACCTCCGGCGCGCACCGGGTCGACACCGCCGGCCTGGCCGCCTGGCTCGGGGTGACCCACCTGCGCCGGGCCACCCCCGACTTCGTCCGCACGCACACCGGGCAGGTGATCGGCGGGGTCGCCCCGGTCGGCCACCCCGGGCCGCTGCGCACCCTGGTCGACACCGCCCTGGCCGGGCACCCGCAGGTGTGGGCCGCCGGGGGCGTACCGCAGGCGGTCTTCCCCACCACCTACCCGGAGCTGCTGCGGATCACCGGCGGCACCCCCGCCGAGGTGGCGTGAACACCACCCCGGAGCTGGTCACCCTGCACGTGTGGCGGGTGCCCCGGGTCGCCGTCGGGCGGGCGTTGGCCCGGATGGCCCGGCATCCGTGGCGGCTGCGGCACACCCCCGGCGTACGGTTCGGCAAGCTGCTCGGCACCGGGACCGGCACCGGCTTCGGCCCGGGGGACGCCGACCTGACCCGGTGGGCGGCGCTGGTGGTGTGGGACTCCCCCGCCGCGGCGGCCGGCTTCGACGCCTCCCCGGTCGGCCGCTCCTGGGCCCGGATCGCCCATGCCTCGGCCCGGCTGGAGCTGCGCCCGGTGACCAGCCGGGGCGAGTGGTCGGGCCGGCGGCCGTTCGGCGAACCGGCGGGCGGCCGGGTCGACGGGCCGGTGCTGGCGCTGACCCGGGCCCGGTTGCGTCCCCGCCGGGCGCTCACCTTCTGGCGGGCCGTCCCGCCGGTCGCCGCCGCGCTGCACGCCGCGCCGGGGCTGCTCGCCCGGTTCGGTGTCGGTGAGGCCCCGCTGGGTTGGCAGGGCACGGTCAGCGTGTGGCGCGACCCGACGGACCTCGTGGCCTTCGCGTACCGTCACCCGGAGCACCGCGCGGCGATCACCCGCACCCCCACCGAGGGGTGGTACGCGGAGGAGTTGTTCGCGCGCTTCGAGGTGCGCGCAGTGGTCGGTGACCGGTCGGTGCTGGGTTGGGTCGCCGACGGTGATCCGCAACCGTGAGAGGACGCGCATGAGGTTGGTGCGGTGGACGCCGGAGGATCTCGTCCGGCGGCTCGACGACGTGGTCGCGGTGTACGGGGAGGCGATGGGCTACCGCAGCGACCTGCTGGAGGCCCGACGCGGCTACATCGCCACCCACGCCCGCCGGCCCGGGTTCCGCGCCGTCGCCAGCCTCACCAGCGAGGGCCACCTGGCCGGCTTCGGATACGGCTACCTCGGCGCGGGTGGACAGTGGTGGCACGACCAGGTCTACCGGGCGCTGGACCCGGACGCCCGGCAGCGCTGGCTGACCCACTGCTTCGAGGTGGTCGAGTTGCACGTCCGGCCGCCGGCGCAGGGGCACGGACTGGGCGCCCGGCAGCTCACCGCCCTGCTCAGCATCGCCGAGTGCGGCACCACCCTGCTGTCCACCCCGGAGGCCGACGAGCAGGCGTCGCGGGCCTGGCGGCTCTACCGGCGGTTCGGCTTCGTCGACGTGCTGCGGCACTTCCGGTTCCCCGGCGACGAACGACCGTTCGGGGTGCTCGGCCGGGACCTGCCGCTGCCCCGGCCCGACACGTCCGGGCCGGCCGCGTCGTGACCCGCCGGCACGTCCCGTGGCTGCTGCTGGCCCTGCTGGTGCTGATCCAGATCTGCTACCCGCTCACCACCGGGGCCACCCGGGCCCGGCTCACCGTCGCCACGGTCGTGCTGGGTTACCTGCTGTCGGTGGGGCACGCGCTGCTCACCCGGGGTCCCCGCACGGCGGCGGCGCTGGTCGCGGTGGCCACCGGCGGCGGGTTCGCCATCGAGGCGTTGGGGGTGGCGACGGGCTTCCCGTTCGGCAGCTACGACTACTCGGGGGAGTTGGGGCCGAAGCTGGCCGGGGTGCCGTTGATCATCCCGCTGGCCTGGACCTGGATGGCCTGGCCCGCCTGGCTGGCCGCCGTCCGGCTGACCACGCCCGCCGGCACCGTGCCCCCCGGCGGTCGGACGCCCGGCACCCTGACCCCGGGAGGGCACGTCGGGCGGGTGGCGTTGGCCACCGTCGGGCTGGCCGGCTGGGACCTCTTCCTCGACCCGCAGATGGTGGCCGAGGGCTACTGGGTGTGGCGCGACGCCACCCCGGCGCTGCCCGGGCTGCCCGGCATCCCGGTCAGCAACTACCTGGGCTGGCTGCTGTTCGCGGTGCTGCTGATGAGCGTGCTGCGCCCGCTGGCCGGGCCGGCCGTCGCGGTCACCGACTCCCGCGACGCCCCGATGTTCGCCCTCTACCTGTGGACGTACTTCTCCAGCGTGCTGGCGCACGCCGTCTTCCTCCGGCTGCCCGCCTCGGCGATCTGGGGCGCGGTGGGCATGGCGGTGGTGGCGGTGCCGCTGGCGGTGACCCTGCTGCGCGCCCGTCGCCGGCCCGCCGACCGGCCGGCACCGGCCCGCACCGGCGTCGACACACCGGCATGAGCGGCACCCGACCCGGTCGACCCGCCCCGCCCCCGCGCCGGCACCCGACACCGGGACGACGACCGCGCCGGGCCGGGTCGGTCAGGGCGTGGCGGTGACCGTCGTCGCGGTCGTGCTGGCCGTCGCGGTGACCGCGCTGACCGCGCACACCTGGGTCAACGCCCGGTACGGGCTGCGCCGGCCCGCCGACGGGCCGGTCGGGGTCGACGAGACGGTGGCGGTGCTGCTGCCGCTGCGCGACGAGGCCGACCGGGTCACCCCGTGCCTGCGCGCGCTGCTCGCCCAGCAGGGGGTGCCCGACCTACGGATCGTGGTGCTCGACGACGGCTCGACCGACGGCACCGCCGAGGTGGTCCGCGCGGTCGCCGGCGACGACCCCCGGGTCACCCTGCGCACCGGGGTCACCCCGCCACCGGGCTGGCTGGGCAAGCCGTACGCCTGCCACCAGCTCGCCGGGCACGCCGGGCCGGACGCCACCGTGTACGCCTTCGTCGACGCGGACGTGGTGCTCACCCCGTACGCGGTCGCGGCGGCGGTGACCGAGCTACGCGCCGCGCGGGCGACGCTGCTGTCGGCGTACCCGAAAATTCTGGTGCGGACGGTGGGTGACCGGCTGGTGCAGCCGCTGTTGCAGTGGTTGTGGCTGACCTTCCTGCCGCTGCGCGCGATGGAACGCTCGCCGCGGCCGTCGCTGGCCGCCGCCGGTGGGCAGTTCCTGCTGGTGGACCGGGCCGGCTACGAGCGGGCCGGCGGGCACGCCGCGGTCGCCGACCGGGTGCTGGAGGACATCGAGCTGGCCCGGGCGGTGAAACGCTCCGGTGGCCGGATCGCGCTTGCCGACGGCTCCCGGCTGGCCGCCTGCCGGATGTACGAGACCTGGCCGCAGCTGCGTGACGGCTACACCAAGTCGCTCTGGGCCACCTTCGGCCACCCGGGTGCCGCAGCCGCCGTGGTCGCCGCGCTGCTGCTGCTCTACACCGCGCCGCCACTGCTGGCGGTGGCGGCGCTGGTGGCGGGTTCACCGCCGGCCGCCGGGCTGGCCCTGACCGGGTACGCGGCGGGAGTCGCCGGGCGGGTGGTCGCCGCCCGCGCCACCGGCGGCCGGGCCTGGCCCGACGCGCTGGCCCACCCCGGCTCGGTCGTGGTGCTCGGTTGGCTGACCCTGCGGTCGTACCATCTGCGGAAGCGGCGTCGCCTGTCCTGGCGTGGCCGCCCGGTCAGCTAGGAGGCGCGGCATGGCGCGGATCGTGGTCATCGGCGCCGGCGTGGGCGGGCTGGCCACCGCCGCCCGGCTCGCCGTCAGCGGGCACGAGGTGACCGTCTTCGAACGGTCCGACACCGTCGGCGGCAAACTCGGCCGGCACGTCCACGACACCCCGGCCGGCAGCTTCCACTTCGACACCGGGCCGAGCCTGCTCACCCTGCCGCAGGTCTTCCACGAGCTGTTCGAGGCCACCGGCGCGAAGCTCGACGAGTACCTCGACCTGACCCCGCTGGACCCGATCGTGCGGCACGTCTTCCCCGGCGGCGGGCCGGCCCTCGACTCGTGTGCCGACCCGGACGAGTTCGCCGCCCGCATCGGCGCCGCCCTCGGCGACCGGGCCGCCGCCGACTGGCGGCGGCTGTGGCGGCGGGCCGCCCGGGTGTGGACCGCGTCGCACCGGGACATCCTGCGGCGTACCGTCGACTCGCCGCGCGACCTGGCGGCGCTGGCCTGGCGGCTGGGTGACCTGGCCGCGATCGGGCCCGGCCGCACCCTGCGCGGGCTGGGCCGCAGCCACCTGTCCGACCCCCTGCTGCGGATGCTGCTCGACCGGTACGCCACCTACACCGGCGCGGACCCGCGCCGCGCCCCGGCCGCGCTGGTCGCCGTCCCCTACGCCGAGCTGACCTTCGGTGGCTGGTACCTGCGCGGCGGGCTGGGCACCCTGGCCGACGCGCTGCTGTCCCGCTGCCTGGACCTGGGCGTGACGGTCCGCACCGGGGAGACCGTCACCCGGATCGACGCCGCCGGGGGCCGGGTGCACGGGGTACGCCTCGCCGGGGTCCACGCGCCCGTCCCCGCCGACGTGGTCGTCGCCAACGCCGACGCGCTCACCGTCTACCGGGACCTGCTGCCGCACCCGGGCCGGCTGGCCGCGCTCACCGACCGCAGCCTGGCCGGTTTCGTGCTGCTGCTCGGGGTACGCGGGGACTCCGGGCTGGCCCACCACAACGTCTTCTTCCCCGACGACTACGACGCCGAGTTCGACGCCGTCTTCGGCGACCCCGGGCGGGGGATCCGGGCCCGACCGGCGACCGACCCGACGGTCTTCGTCACCGTGGCCGACGACCCGATGGTCCGCCCGGCCGGGCACGAGGCGTGGTTCGTGCTGGTCAACGCCGCCCGCCACGGCACCGCCCCGGATGCCGTCGACTGGCGTCGGCCGGGGCTCGCCGACGCGTACGCCGACCGGATCCTCGACGTGCTCGCCGCACGCGGGGTCGACGTGCGGGACCGGCTGGTGTTCCGCGAGACCCGCACCCCCGCCGACCTGGACGCCGCGACCGCCGCGCCCGGCGGGTCGATCTACGGCACGGCCGGTGGGCTGCTCCGCCCGGCCAACCGGGGCCCGGCACGCGGGCTGTGGCTGGTCGGTGGCTCCACCCACCCCGGCGGCGGCCTGCCCAGGGTCACCCTGTCGGCGCAGATCGTCGCCGACGAGATCGGCCCCGCCTGGTAGGCCCAGCCCTGCCTGGCCCGCCGGGCCGGGCCGGTTGGCCGGGTGGCCAGGGCGGGTGGCCGCTGTTGCGGCGAAACAGCGGTGTCCCGCGTCTCGGAAGCCGCTGTTTCGCCGACATTGAGTTGATCATCGCCCGGCCGCGTCGCCGACCAAGCGGCGGGAGTGTGGCGGCGGGTCCGGCGTCGAGGAGGCGGGGGCGGGGCGGGGACCGGCGGCGGGGGTGGGCGGGTCAGCCGGCGTCGAGCAGGGCGCGGCGGACGGTGGACAGCAACTGCCCCAGGCCGAAGCCGGCCAGCAGCACCCAGACGGCGGTGGCCATGGTGATGGTGCCGGCGGCCAGGTCGAGGTCGATCAGCCCGGTCAGCCCGGCCAGCAGCAGCCCGACCAGGGCGACGCAGACCCGGGTGGGCCGCTCCCCCACGGTGACCGCGCCGATCTCCCGCATCCCGGCGGCCACCGCGCGGGCCCGCACGTACTCGTGCAGCCAAGACAGCGCGCCGGCCGCGACCACCAGCGCACCCGGCGCTCCGACCAGCCAGAACGCCGCCAGCCAGGCGATCTCACCGAGCCGGTCGGCGACCGAGTCGTAGACGTAGCCGAGCCGGGTGGTCCGGCCGGTGGCGACCGCGACCGCCCCGTCGACGCTGTCGGCGACCGAGGCGAGCAGCACGAACAGCGCGCCGACGATCGGCCCCTGCCCCGACCGGGCGCTGAACAACGGCACGCACAGGCAGAGCAGCACCCCACCGACGGTCACCGCGGTCGGGGTCACCCGCAGCCGACCCAGCACGTAACCGACGTGGTACGCGAAACGCAGCCAGGCACGGACCACCGGCGCGGCGACCCGGGGGTCGAAGCCGCCGTGCAACCGCGCCCACGCGGTCGCGTACTCGTCCCACTTCAGCTGTGTGCCCACCATCGGTCAACCGTCGCGGCGCGGTCGAGGTGTCGGGGCCTGCGCGTTCACACCCGGGCGTCGGCCCGCAGGCTGCGCCACACCTCCCGGGTCGCGGGAGAACGGTTGAGGGTGATGAAGTGGATGCCGGGCACCCCCTCGTCGAGCAGCCGGGCGCACATCTCGCTGGCCTGTTCGATGCCGAGCCGGCGGACCGCCTCCGGGTCGTCGGCGACCCGTTCGAACCGCGCGGCCAGCGCGGGTGGGAACGGCGCGCCGGACAGCTGCACCGAGCGTTCGATGGTGCCGATCTGGGTCACCGGCATCACCCCGGCCAGGATCGGGGTGTCGCAGCCGGCCGCCGCCACCCGGTCGCGCAGCCGCAGGTAGTCGTCGGCGTCGAAGAACATCTGGGTGATGGCGAACTCCGCACCCGCCCGGCACTTGCGGACGAAGTGCGCGGTGTCGCTGGCCACGTCGGCCGAGCGGGGGTGCTTGTAGGGGAAGGCGGCCACCCCGACGCTGAAGTCGCCGGCCTCACGGACCAGCCGGACCAGGTCCTCGGCGTAGTCGACGCCCTCGGGGTGACGGACCCACTCGCCACCCGGATCGCCGGGCGGGTCACCCCGGACGGCGAGCACGTTGCGCACCCCCACGCCGGCCAGCCGCCCGATCACGTTGCGCAGCTCGGCGACGGAGTGGTTGACGGCGGTCAGGTGGGCCATCGGCAGCAGGGTGGTCTCGGTGGCGATCCGTTCGGTCACCGCGACCGTGGTGTCCCGGGTCGAGCCGCCGGCCCCGTAGGTGATCGACACGAACGACGGGCGCAACGACTCCAGCTCCCGGATCGCCTGCCAGAGCAGCCGCTCCCCCTGCGCCGTCTTGGGCGGGAAGAACTCGAAGGAGAACGTCGGCTGGCGGTCGCGGATCAGCTCCCCGATCGCCGGCTGGGGATTGGGAAGGACGGAGGGAAGACCGAGCGCCACGTGACGACTCTAGCGGGCGACGCCGTCCGCCCTCACACACTTCCCACCGGAGCATCGACACCCGCCGAAACCGGCGTCGGCCGCCGCTGCGGACGACGTCGTACCCCGGGGGTAGAACGAGGGGGCGCGGGTGGCGTCGGTGGGGGCCGACGCCCGGGGTCACGCGCGGGGGGTCGGCAGCACGCGACCGTGGCACGTCGGCCGCCCCGCGGGGCGGGCGGGCCTCGCCGACATCCGCCGGAGGACCGATGACCCCGTCCGACCCCCGCCCGCTCGGGCCGCTGATCACGCAGCTCCGGCTGGCCCGGGGCTGGAGCCAGCGGCGGCTCGCCGACGAACTCTGCGCCGCCGCCGGCACGGCCACCCTCACCCGGCACGAGGTGTCCCGCTGGGAACGCTCGGTGCGCGTGCCGGGCGACCGCTGGCGGCGGCAGCTCGCCGTCGTGCTCGACGCCCCGATCGGGCCGCCGTCCACCGGGTCGTCCCGCGCCCGGCGGGCCGGTCCGGGCCGGAACCGCCGCACCGGGGCCGACGGGCCGAACGGCCTGCGGCCGAGCCGAACGGCGTCCGCAGGGGCCGGCCCGCCACCGGAGCGACGCCGGGCCGGCGCGGTGTCGGGGCGGCCCGGCGTCGGACGCGCTCCGTCCCGTCCGGCTGCCCGCCCCCACCGTCCGGTCCGCCCGGGGCGGGCAGCGGGCCGGGTGACGCGCCGAGGCGCTGGTGAGGCGGTGGAGGTGGGGACCGGCTAGCGTCGTGGCGTGACCCACGCTGCTCCCGTCTCCCCCGTCGACCGTGCCGGCCTACGGCAGCGTGTCGACAAGGCGCTGACCGAGTTCCTGGCCGGCCGGCGTAGCTGGATGGCCGGCATCGACGACGCCCTGACGCCGATCGCCGAGACCAGCGAGGGGTTCGTGCTCGGCGGCGGCAAACGGCTGCGCCCGGCGTTCGCGTACTGGGGGTTCCGGGGGGCCGGCGGGGTGGACGCCGACCAGGTGGTGACCGCCCTGGCGGCGCTGGAGTTCTTCCAGGCCAGCGCCCTGATCCACGACGATCTGATGGACCGCTCCGACACCCGGCGCGGTGAGCCCGCCGTACACCGGCGGTTCGCCACCCGGCACCGCGCCCACGGGTGGGGCGGCGACCCGGACGCCTTCGGCGACGCGGCGGCGATCCTGCTCGGCGACCTCTGCCTGGTCTGGTCCGACGAGCTGCTGCACTCCGCCGGGCTGGACCCGCACACGGTGGCGCGGGCCCGGCCGGTCTTCGACGAGATGCGCGGCGAGGTCACCGTCGGGCAGTACCTGGACGTGCTGACCCAGGCCACCGGGGAGGTGTCGCTGGACCGGGCGGGCAAGGTGGCCCGGTACAAGTCGGCCAAGTACACCGTCGAGCGGCCGTTGCTGCTCGGTGGCGCGCTCGCCGCCGCGTCCGCCGACGTGTGCACCGCCTACTCGGCGTACGGGTTGCCGCTCGGTGAGGCGTTCCAGCTCCGCGACGACGTGCTCGGGGTGTTCGGCGACCCGGCGCAGACCGGCAAGCCGGCCGGGGACGACCTGCGCGAGGGCAAGCGCACCGACCTGGTCGCGGCGGCGGTGGAGGCCGCCGACGAGGCCGGCCGGGAGCTGCTGCTCGGCCGGCTCGGCGATCCGGAGCTGGACGGGGACGGGGTGACCCGGCTCCGTGAGCTGATCTCCGGCACCGGCGCGCTGGCCCGTACCGAACAGCGCATCGTCACCCTGACCGACGCCGCGCTGGCCGCCCTGGCCGGCGTCGACCTCGACACCGAGGCCCGGCAGGCCCTGGTGGACCTCGCCATCGCCGCCACCCGCCGCGCCGACTGACCCGCCCACCCCGCTGGAGCCCTCCGCTCGAGCCCGTCGCTGGAGCCCTCCGCTCGAGCCCGTCGCTGGGGCGCGTCGCTGGGGGCGCGTCGCTGGGCGCGTTGATCAAGAGGTTTGCGTCACGGATGTCCCCGGGGATGACCGAAACCTCTTGATCAACGCGGTGCGGCGGACCGCCGGCACGGTGGAGGCCGGCGGGAGCAGGAGTGGCAGTGGGGTCAGAAGCCCAGGGCCTGGGCGCGGCGTTTGACCTCGCGGGCGTGGTCGCCGCCGAGGGTGGCCGCGCCCGTGCCGCCGGAGAGGGTGTCGTCGGGCTCGTAGAGCCAGCGCAGGGCGGCCTCGTCGTCGTAGCCGGCGTCGGCGAGCAGGGTGAGCACGCCGGGCAGGTGCTTGAGCACCGTCTTGTTGGCGACCAGGTCGGCGGGAATCCGGCGCACCCCGTCGCGGCGGACGGCGAGCAGTTCGCGGTCCCGGATCATCTGGTGGACCTTGCTGATCGACAGGTCGAGCCGCTCGGCGACGTCCGGGAGGGTGAGCCACGCGGCCGGGTCGCTGGGGCCGCCGAGGTCGCTGCCGGCGGACTGGTCGGCGGGTACGGGTTCGGTCACCGGACCACCCTGCCACGTCGCCCGGCCGCCCGTGCAGCGGCACCCCGTCGGGCCGGGGCGAGCGCGGCGGGACCGACCGGCACCGACCCCGGCTGTAGCATCCTGTTCAACCTTCACCCTCAGGACACATAGACTCCCTGCCGATGGACATACAGGTCGCCGACACGTTGCTGGGCTCACTGCTCGACGGGCGCTACCGCATACGCGGTCGCGTGGCCCGTGGCGGCATGGCGACCGTGTACACCGCCACCGACGAGCGCCTGGAGCGTACCGTCGCGGTGAAGATCATCCACCCGTCCCAGGCCGCGGAGGCGCGGTCCCGGCTGGCGGGCTTCCCGGACCGGTTCACCGACGAGGCCAAGGCCATCGCCCGGCTGACCCACCCCAACGTGGTCGCCGTCTACGACCAGGGCACCCACCAGGGGCTGCCCTACCTGGTGATGGAGTACGTCCGGGGCCGCACCCTGCGCGAGGTGCTGGCCGAACGCCGCCGGCTCAACCCCGACGAGGCACTGGCGATCATGGAGCAGATGCTCGCCGCGATCGCCGCCGCGCACCGGGCCGGGCTGGTCCACCGCGACGTCAAGCCGGAGAACGTGCTGGTGGCCGAGGCGCCCACCGGCGGGGTGGCCAACCTGGTCGACAGTGTGGTCAAGGTCGCCGACTTCGGCCTGGCCCGGGCGGTGGAGGCAAGCGCCGAGGAGGGCGACGGCAACCAGCTGATGGCGACCGTCGCGTACGTGGCGCCGGAGCTGGTCACCGACGGACGCGCCGACCCGCGCACCGACGTCTACTCGGCGGGCATCGTGCTGTTCGAGATGCTCACCGGCCGGGTGCCGTACGACGGGGACCGCCCGGTCGACGTGGCCTGGCAGCACGTCGACAAGGACGTCCCGGCCCCGTCGGTCCTGGTGCCTGGCCTGCCCCGGGTGCTCGACGAACTGGTCGCGCGGGCGACCCGGCGGGACCCGGGGGGCCGGGCGGCCGGCGCGGGCGCCCGGCGGGCCGGGGTGCGGGGGGCCCGGGGCGCCCGGGGCCCCCCCACCCCCCCCCCCCCCCGGCGGGGCCGGGGGGCCGGGGCGCGGGCGG
>NZ_JBMDWU010000255.1:0-27600 GCF_048594385.1 Micromonospora sp.
GAGGAACTGGGCACCACCGGCGAACGCCCGCCTGCCGGCCGCGACCCTGGGCAAGACACGCCTGAGCGTCCCACCGCTGGGCATCGACGTCTTCGACCCACCGCTGCACGGTCTGGTCCTCGCTGAGGCCGAATTCACCACCGACGAGGCGGCACACTCCTTCCTCCCACCCCCGCAGGTGGTCGCCGAGGTGACCGACGACGTCCGGTTCACCGGCGGCTCGCTCGTCCACGCCCACCGTGACGATCTGCTCAGCTGGCTCGCCGACTACGGCATCAAGCCAGCCATCACCACCCGGCAGACCCCCTGAACTCCCCGTTCTCACCTCGGCCTGCCGATCGGTGACGATGTTCTCCAGGGGACTCCGGTCTTTTGTCCACCCGGGATCGGCGGGTTGGTCGAACACGCCGGCAAGGTCGCCCCACTTGCACCAGGCTCAGGCGTCGGCGAAGTCGAACTCGCCGTCCTTGACTCCGCCGACGAAGGCCGCCCACTCGTCAGCCGTGTAGACGATCGTCGCCGCGTCACGCGCCTTGCTGTGCCGCACGGCCACCCGACCCGAGCCGTCGAGCAACGGCCCCGCTTCCACACAACTCCCGCCGTTGCTGTCGCTCTTGGTGCTGATGTGCCAGGCGACCTCAGGCAAAGCCTCGTTCATGCCAACTCCTCTGCAATGACGCCCATCAGGGCGGTCGACTCATCTTTGCTGAGTGCGGACTTCGACAGACGATCGTACGCATGGAGAAAGCGCTCGGCTTTTGGTGACTCCATGTAGAGCCGACCGCCGAGGGATTCGACGTAGGCAACCGCAGGATACGGCTCGGGAAGATGGAAGATCCAGAACGTGCCGTCGAGTCCCTGGTGGAGGGCAACCGAGAACGGCATGATCTGGACGCGGACGTGCGGCAGGGCCTGGAGTTCCATCAGGTGCGCGAGCTGGTCCCGAAGAACCTGGACACCACCGACCCGGCGACGCACGACGGACTCGTCGATGACGGCATGAATCGTGAGGGGGCGTTCCCTGGCGAGCACTTCCTGCCGCGAGAGCCGCAGCTCGACCCAGCGGTTGATCATCGACTCGGACGCCTCCGGTTCCGCCGCGTTCCGGATCACCGCCTCGGCGTAGGCCCGGGTCTGGAGCAGCCCCGGCACGAGGGTCATGTGAAAGCAGCACACCTTGTCGGCGCGGCCCTCCAGCCACGGGTACTCGATGAAGGACGAGTCGACGACGTCGCCGTAGTCCTCGTCCCAGCGGTCGGTACGCCACACGTCCTCGGCCAGCGCCAGCAGGCGGGCCCGCTCGGCGGCGTGGTGGAAACCGTAGAGGTCGAGCAGTGCGACGACGTCACCCTTGCGGATCGGCCAGTCCGCCCGCTCGTAACGGCCGAGCGCCGACATGTCGCGTTGCAGGTGCTCCGAGACGAGTTTCAAGGTCATTCCGCGTTCTTCTCGGAGTGCGCGGAGTTGTTGGCCGAGCCACTGCGCGCGCAGGGTCCGTATGAACGGCTTGTGCGGCATGATCCACCTCTCGAAAAAGTTGACGAGGCCCGCGAAGGAACCATTGCTCCAGTTCCAGCCCACTGGAAACGTGGCCTTCGGGTGAGGGTGATCACCGGCCCCCGGGGACGCCCGGTGCAAGCGCAGTAACCGCGGCTGTGCCAACAGCCGAGAAGGTGACGAGAGACGGCCTCGCGGATGGCAGCCGCATACCGGATCTCGTCGGGTCTCAACATGAAGCCGAATTCCGGCTCCGACCGACTTGCTGAATACCTATCACGGCGGCGTGGGTTCCCGCGACCCCGTACCCGTCAGGAGGCGACGAATGATCCGCGACGACGGCACCCTGCCGGCCCGGCTGCATCCGCTTCTGGTCCGCGACCACCAGTTCCCCACCGCCGGCTTCGGCCGGCGGGGCCTCGATCCCCGGGAGGTACGCCGGTTCCTGATCCGGGTCGCCCTGGAGTTGGCCAGCCTGCATCAGGAGGTGTCCCGGCTGACCGGGGAGAACACCAGACTCAAGCGGCTGCTGCGGGACCGCCGCAGCGCCCAGGCCAACCGTCCCCCGTGCTGAGCGATGACCCGGCGTCCGGCCGGGACGACGGTCACCGCCACGTGCTGCACCTGCCCGTCACGGCCGCCGACCAGGATCAAGCGCTGCGTTTCGCGTACGCGCTGGCGCGGTCGTTGGCGTTGGTGCCGGGGCTCGAAGTGGCCGGGGCCACCGTGTCGGCCGAGGACGCCCAGCACGTACGACGGTGGGTGTTCTGTGACCGGATCATGGCTGACCGGCGGCGCTGCCTGGCGCGGGCCGACCACGACGGGCCGTGCGACCCGGACCGGTGAGCCGGGTCGGTGAGCGGGACGGACGGCGGTCAGTCGACCTCGACGACGACCAGCTCGCCGACCTGTTCGCCGATCTGCCGGCGGCTGTCCGCCGGCAGCCCGGCGTCGGTGATCAGCAGGTCGGCCTCGGCCAGTGGGGCGATGGTGGCGATGCCGATCGTCTCCCACTTGGTGTGGTCGGCCAGCACCACCAGGTGCCGGGCCGCCCCGATCAACCGCTTGTTGACCGCCGCCTCCAGCAGGTTGGGGGTGGTGAACCCGGTGCGCGGGCTCATCCCGTGCACGCCGAGAAAGAGCAGATCCACATTCAGGGTACGGATCGCCGCCTCGGCCACCGGCCCGGTCAACGCGTCCGACGGGGTACGGATCCCGCCGGTCAGCACCACCGTCTGGTCGACGCGCGGGTTCTGGTAGAGCGCGTCGGCGACCGGGATCGAGTTGGTCACCACGGTCAGCCCGGGTACGTCGCCGAGCAGGGTGGCCAGCGCGGCGGTGGTGGTGCCGGCCGACAACGCGACGGCCATCCCGGGCTCGACCATCCGGGCGGCCCGACCGGCGATGGCCCGCTTCTCGTCCTGCTGGCGGATCGACTTGGCGGCGAAGCCGGGTTCCTCGGCGGACCCGGGGCCGGCCAGGGTCGCCCCGCCGTGCACCTTGTCGACCAGCCCCCGTTCGGCCAGCACCTCCAGATCACGGCGGATCGTCATGTCGGAGACGCCGAACCGGCTGACCAGGTGACTGACCCGCACCCCGCCGCGCTGCCGGATCAGCTCCAGGATGGCGTTCTGCCGTTGCTGAGCGAGCATCGAACCTCCCAACCGCGCGGACGAGGGAACGGTACGCAGGTCAGGCCGCTGCGGCCGGGGACGGTTCACCCGCTGGGACCGCCCCGCTCACGGCCGGCTCCTCCCGCACCACGGCCACCTCGCCGGCGGGCACCCGCAGCGTGCCGCCGCAGGGCTGCCCGGTGAGCAGGTCGGTGCCGGTCACGTCGAGGGTCGCCTCGGCGTCGGTGTGGTTGACCACGAACAGCCAGGACCGGTCGTCGGCCCGGCGACGGACCACCTCGACGCCGGTCGGGGCGGTGGCCGGCGGGCGTACCCCGGCCTCGGTGAGCAGCCGGCCCACCAGGGCGTCGGTGGCCCCCTCGTCGAGCCGGGTGGCCAGGTACCAGGCGGTGCCGTCGCCGACCCGGTGCCGGGTCAGCGCGGGCACGCCCGGCAGCGGACCGTCCTCGTAGGACGCGACGACCTCCGCGCCGGCCGGGTGCAGCCACTCGGTCCACACGTCGGCGGTGGAGCCGTCGTCGAGCGCCACCTGCTCGCCTGCCAACAGCGGGAAGAACTCTTCGGTACGCACCCCGAGCAGTTCCCGGAACGCTCCCGGGTAGCCGCCGAGCCGGATGTGGTCGTGCTCGTCGACGATTCCACTGAAGTAGGTCACCAGCGCCGTCCCGCCCCCGGCGACGTACCGGCCCAGCGCCTCGGCGTCGGCGTCGCGGACCAGGTAGAGGGTGGGAACGAGGACCAGCCGGTAGCCGGACAGGTCGGTCGACGGGTGCACCACGTCGGCGGTGACGCCGGCCCGCCACAGCGCGTCGTAGAGCGCCCGCATCCGGTCGGCGTAGGTGACGTCGACGCTGGGGTGGGAGTCCAGCTCGACGCCCCACCACGCCTCCCAGTCGAACAGGATCGCCACCTCGGCGTCGACCCGGCTGCCGCGTACTTCGGCCAGGGCGGTGAGGTCCGCGCCGAGCCGGCAGACCTCGTCGAAGACCTTGGTGTCCGGGCCGGCGTGCGGGACCAGGGCGGAGTGGAACTTCTCCGCGCCGGCCCGGGAGGCCCGCCACTGGAAGAACAGCACCCCGTCGGCGCCGCGCGCCACGTGGGTGAGGCTGTTGCGGCGTAGCTGGCCGGGGGTCTTGGCGACGTTGCGGGGCTGCCAGTTGACCGCGCTGGTCGAGTGTTCCATGAGCAGCCACGGGTCGCCGCCGGCCACGCCCCGGGTGTGGTCTGCGGCGAACGCCAGGCCGAGGTGGGCGTTCGGGTCGGTGACGGTCAGGTAGTGGTCGTTGGCGACCAGGTCCACGTCGGCGGCCCAGGAGTGGTAGTCCATGTGCTTGATGCCCATGCCGATCATGAAGTTGGTGGTGACCGGCTGGCCGACCCGCCGTTTGAGCACCTCCCGTTCGGCGCGGAGTTGGGCGCGCTGCGCGTCGGAGGAGAAGCGCAGGAAGTCGAGCTGCTGGGTGGGGTTGGCGAAGGTGGGCGCGGCGCGCGGCGGGTTGATCTCGGCCCAGTCGTGGTAGCGCTGGCTCCAGAAGGTGGTGCCCCAGGCGTCGTTGAGCCGGTCGAGGTCGCCGTAGCGCTCCCGCAGCCAGTCGCGGAACGCCTCGGCGCTGACGTCGCAGTAGCAGTGCACGTTGTGGCAGCCCAGCTCGTTGGAGACGTGCCACATCACCACGGCGGGGTGCTCGGCGTAGCGGTCGGCGACCGTCTCGACCAGGGCCAGCGAACGCTCGCGGAAGACCGGCGAGCTGGGGCAGTAGCCCTGCCGGCCACCGGGCCACAGCACGGTGCCGTCGACGGTGCGCGGCAGCGTCTCGGGGTGCCGGTGGGCCAACCACGGGGGCGGGCTGGCGGTGGCGGTGGCCAGGTCGACCCGGATGCCTCCGGCGTGCAGGACGTCGAGGGCACGGTCGAGCCAGCCGAACTCGTACCGGCCGGGGGACGGTTCGAGCAGGGCCCAGGAGAAGATCCCGACCGAGACGAGGTTGACGCCGGCCCGGCGCATGAGCGCGACGTCGTCGGCCCAGACCTGCTCGGGCCACTGCTCGGGGTTGTAGTCGGCGCCGAAGTAGATTCCGTCGCCCTGCCAGCTGCCGTGTTGCCGCATGAGAGCAGAGCGTGCCCCTAGCGGTCGATCAAGTCAACACTTTCCAACACGGACCCGCTTTCCAACGTTTACCACCAGGATCCCGTACGGCTTCGGCGATATCGATCCGGAGCTGCCCTCTTGACAGGCGCGCACGGACGGGTAGCTTCAAGCGCCACCGGGAGTTTGTGTTTGCCAATGTTCGTTCTCGGTGGATCTATGTTGGCATTCCCGAACAGCCGCTCCCCCACCACTGACGGCCCTCGGGCGCAGCGCACCTCTTCTTCCGCAGGAGGCACCATGTCCCGTCCCCGCACCGAAGCCGAGTATCTCGCCCGGCTCGTACCGTCCTCCGTCGCCGGCATCGGACGACGTTCCCTGATCACCGGGGTCGGCGCGGGCGCGCTGCTCGGCACCGGGCTGCTCACCGGTTGCGGCTCCGACTCCGACTCGGGCAGCGACAGCAAGGAGGTGTCGGTCGGTTCCAACCAGTCCGACCCGCAGCCCAAGGGGGTCATCGCCAAGGTGATGGACGGGTTCAAGACCTCGTCCGGCATCACCGCCAAGATCAACACGGTGGACCACAACACCTACCAGGAGAACATCAACAACTACCTGCAGGGCAAGCCGGACGACGTGTTCATGTGGTTCGCCGGCTACCGGATGCGCTTCTTCGCCGCCAAGGGACTGGCCGGCGACATCAGCGACCTGTGGGGCAAGCTCTCCGGCTACTCCGACGCGTTCAAGAAGGCGTCCACCGGGGACGACGGCAAGCAGTACTTCGTGCCGTCGTCGTACTACCCGTGGGCGATGTTCTACCGCAAGTCGGTCTGGAAGCAGCACGGCTACCAGGTGCCGACCACCCTCGACCAGCTCACCACCCTCAGCGCGCAGATGAAGCGGGACGGCCTCACCCCGATCGCCTTCGCCGACAAGGACGGCTGGCCGGCGATGGGCACCTTCGACATCCTCAACCTGCGGATCAACGGCTACCAGTTCCACATCGACCTGATGGCCGGCAAGGAGGCGTGGACCTCCGACAAGGTGAAGAAGGTCTTCGACACCTGGGCCGGCCTGCTCCCCCTGCACCAGCCGGACAGCCTGGGCCGCACCTGGCAGGAGGCCGCCCAGTCGTTGCAGCAGAAGAAGAGCGGCATGTACCTGCTCGGTCTCTTCGTCGCCCAGCAGTTCGGCAACGACGAGCAGGACGACATCGACTTCTTCACCTTCCCCGAGATCGACCCGGCGATCGGGGCCAAGGCCCTTGACGCGCCGATCGACGGCTACATGCTGGCCCGCAAGCCTAAGGCCGAGGCCAGCGCCAAGAAGCTGCTGGAGTTCGTCGGCTCCAAGGAGGCCGCCGACATCACGGTGAAGAACGACCCGACCACGCTGGTCGCCAACAGCGGCGCGGACACCAGCGGCTACACGGCCCTGCAGAAGAAGGCCGCCGAGCTGGTCGGCTCGGCCACCGAGATCGCCCAGTTCCTCGACCGCGACACCCGGCCGGACTTCGCCTCCACCGTGATCATCCCGGCGCTGCAGCAGTTCATCAAGAACCCCAAGGACATCGACGGGCTGGTCAACAGCATCGAGAACCAGAAGAAGTCGATTTTCACCAGCTGACGGCGAGAGGGGGAGGACCGTCGTGTCCGACCTGCCCCTGATCCAGGCGGATCACGCCGTGTCGTCGCCGGCCACGACCACCACCTCCCCGGGTGGTCGCGGCCGGCGGCTACGGCTCCTGTCCCGCACCGACCGCGTGGTGATCACGCTGATGGTGCTCGTACCGCTGCTGCTGGTGGTCGCCCTGGTCTGGCTGCCCGCACTGGCCACCGTGGCGCTCTCCGGCACCGACTGGGACGGCATCGGGCCGCTCAGCGAGATCGACTGGGTCGGTGGGCGGAACTACTCCGACGTGGTCAACATCTACCCGCCGTTCGTGCCGGCGATGCAGAACAACCTGCTCTGGCTGGCCGCGCTGTTCGTGGTGGCCACCCCGTTCGGAATGTTCCTCGCCGTGCTGCTCGACAAGGAGATCCGGGGCAGCCGGTTCTACCAGACCGCGCTCTACCTGCCCGTGGTGCTCTCGCTGGCGCTGATCGGCTTCGTCTGGCAGCTCATCTACTCCCGCGACCAGGGGTTGCTCAACGCCGTCCTGGGCGGCCAGACCGACTGGTACGGCGACCCGAACGTCAACATCTGGGCGGTGCTGGTGGCGGCCGGCTGGCGGCACGTCGGCTACATCATGCTGCTCTACCTGGCCGGGCTCAAGGGTGTCGACCCGTCGCTGCGGGAGGCCGCCTCGGTCGACGGCGCGTCGGAGACCAGCACCTTCTTCCGGGTGATCTTCCCGGTGCTGCGGCCCATCAACATCATCGTGCTGGTGGTGACCGTGATCGAGTCGCTGCGCGCGTTCGACCTGGTCTGGGTGATCAACAAGGGGCGCAACGGGTTGGAGCTGATCTCCGCCCTGGTGACCCAGAACGTCGTCGGCGAGGCCAGCCGGATCGGCTTCGGCTCCGCCCTGGCGACGATCATGCTGGCGGTCTCGCTGGTCTTCATCACCATCTACCTGGCCGTCGTCATGAGGGAGAACCGGCGATGAGCGCGTCGACCGTGACCCGACCGCCGGCGTCGACGCCGACGGCGAAGCCGGCACCGCGCCGCCGGCCGTTGCGCCCCGCCCGGGTGGTGCTGCACCTGTTCCTCGGCGCGGTCGCCGTCGGTTGGCTGTTCCCGATCCTCTGGGCGGTGCTGACCTCGCTGCGCTCGTACGCCTACACCGCCGCCAACGGGTACGTCTCGTTCGGCGGGTGGACGTTCGACAACTACGTCACCGCCTGGCAGACCGCCGAGTTCGGCAAGCACTTCCTCAACTCGGTCTACATCACCGTCCCGGCGGTGCTGCTGACCCTGTTCCTCGCCTCGTGCGTGGCGTTCGTGATCGCCCGGTTCAGCTGGAAACTCAACATCGTCCTGCTCGGGCTGTTCACCGCCGCCAACCTGCTGCCCCAGCAGTCGCTGCTGATCCCGCTGTTCCGGATCTTCACCGAGGTGCCGCTGCCGGAGTTCATGAGCGACTCGGAGCTGCTCTACGACAGCTACTGGGGGCTGATCCTGGTCAACGTGGCCTTCCAGTGCGGCTTCTGCGTCTTCGTGCTGAGCAACTACATGAAGGCGCTGCCCCGCGACCTGTACGAGGCGGCCATGGTGGACGGGGCGAGCATCTGGCGGCAGTACTGGCAGGTGACCATGCCGCTGTGCCGGCCGGCGCTGGCGGCCCTGGCCACCCTGGAGGTGACCTGGATCTACAACGAGTTCTTCTGGGCCACCGTGCTGATGCGTACCGGCGACAAGTTCCCGGTCACCAGCTCGCTGAACAACCTGCGCGGCGAGTTCTTCACCGACAACAACCTGGTGTCGGCCGGCTCGGTGCTGGTCGCCATCCCCACCCTGGTGATCTTCTTCCTGTTGCAGAAGCAGTTCGTCAAGGGCCTGACCCTGGGAGCGTCCAAAGGCTGAGTCACGGCACCCACCCACCCATGCGCGCGAGAGCGGTATTCCTGGCAGGCATGAATATGACCCACAGGCATACCGCTCTCGCGCGGCACTGACACCCCTCGACCTCACCCACCGTGACGAACGCCGGGGTGCCCGCACCGGAGATGAGCGCCATGACCGATCCGACCGTGATCCACCTGCGCCGGGGCCACACCAGCCTGGTGCTCGACGCACGCGGCCCGGGGCTGCCCCGGATCGTGCACTGGGGCACCGACCTCGGCCCGGTGCCCGCCGACGACCTGCCGGCCCTGCTCGACGTCACCGTGCCGCCGGTGGTGCCGAGCAGCTTCGACGCGCCGACCGTGCTGTCCCTGCTGCCCGAGGCGAGCGCCGGCTGGAGCGGCCGGCCCGGACTCGCCGGCCACCGCCACGGACGGGACTGGTCGACCGCCTTCCGCCTCGACGCGATCGACGTCGATGATCCGCGTGGCGACGTGGGGGACGCGGTGCGCGTAGCCCATGAGGAGGATGACCGGGGTGGAGTCGGCGCGGCGCGGGTGAGCGTGCGGGCGACGGACCCGGGCGCGGGGTTGACCCTCACCGTCGAGGTCACCCTCGACCCGGTCGGGGTGCTGACCGTACGGCACCGGCTGCGCAACGACGCCGACCAGCCCTACGAGGTACGCGAGCTGACACCGGTGCTGCCCGTGCCGGCGCTCGCCACCGAACTGCTCGACCTGACCGGCCGCTGGTGCCGCGAACGTGCGCCGCAGCGGCACCCGTGGCCGCACGGCGCCTGGGTGCGCGAGGGGCGGCACGGGCGGACCGGGCACGACGCCACCCTGCTGCTGGTCGCCGGCACCGCCGGATTCGGCTTCGGCCACGGCGAGCTGTGGGCGGTGCACACCGCGTGGAGCGGCGACCACGTGACCGTCGCCGAACGCCGCCCGACCGGTGAATCCACCCTGGGCGGCGGGGAACTGCTCGCCCCCGGCGAGATCGTCCTCGGCCCCGGTGAGGAGTACGCCACCCCGCTGCTCTACGCGGTGCACTCCACCGCCGGGCTGGACGGGCTCAGCGACCTGCTGCACACCCACCTGCGGGCCCGGCCGGAACATCCCCGCACGCCGCGTCCGGTCACCCTCAACGTGTGGGAGGCCGTCTACTTCGACCACGACCTGGACCGGCTGCGGACCCTCGCCGACCGGGCCGCCGAGGTGGGCGTGGAACGGTTCGTGCTCGACGACGGCTGGTTCACCGGCCGCCGGCACGACCGGGCCGGCCTGGGCGACTGGCAGGTCGACGCCGACGTCTGGCCGGCCGGCCTGGGACCGCTCATCGAGCACGTTCGCGGGCACGGCATGCAGTTCGGGCTCTGGGTGGAACCGGAGATGGTCAACCCCGACTCCGACCTGTTCCGCGCCCACCCCGACTGGGTGCTCGCCGCCCCCGACCGGCTACCCCTGCCGTGGCGGCACCAGCAGGTGCTGGACCTGGCCAACCCGGCGGCGTACGCCCACCTGCTCGACCGGCTCGACGGCCTGCTGACCGGGAACCCGGGGATCAGTTACCTCAAGTGGGACCACAACCGGGACCTCACCGAGGCCGGGCACGCCGGCCGGCCCGGGGTGCACGCGCAGACCGTGGCGGCGTACCGGCTCCTCGACGAGCTGCGCGCCCGGCACCCGCACCTGGAGATCGAGAGCTGCTCGTCCGGCGGGGCCCGGGTCGACCTGGAGATCCTGCGGCGTACCGACCGGGTCTGGGCCAGCGACACCAACGACGCCCTGGAACGGCTGTCCATCCAACGCTGGACCGGGCTGCTGCTGCCCCCGGAACTGGTCGGCACGCACATCGGCCCGGGACGCTCACACACCACCGGGCGGGTGCACACCCTGGGCTTCCGGGCGGTCACCGCGCTCTTCGGCCACCACGGCATCGAGTGGGACATCGTCGCGCTCGATCCCACCGAGCGGGCCGAGCTGACCGCCTGGGTCGCCCTGCACAAGCGGCTCCGGCCGCTGCTGCACACCGGGCGGGTGGTGCGGTTCGACCACCCGGACCCCGCCGTGCAGGCGCACGGCGTGGTCGCCCACGACCGCTCCCGCGCCGTGTACGCGGTGTCCCGGGTGGCCACCTCCGTCACGCAGACCCCCGGCCCGGTGCGCCTGCTCGGCCTCGACCCGGCCCGCCGGTACGCCGTCCGTCCCGCGCAGGGGGTGCCGGAGCCGGACGTCATGCAGATCACCGGACCGGGCTGGCTGCCCGCCGTGACGCTGCCCGGCTCGGTGCTGGCGACGGTGGGCCTGCACCTGCCGGCCCTGAACCCGGAGCAGGCGCTGCTGCTGGAGGTCGACGCCGTCGACTGACCGGCCCGCGTTCGGGTCCGGGTGGGCGGGCGCAGGGCGCTTGATCGACTCATCGGGGGCGAGGTAGCGGTGTCCCCGACGCTCGATACCGCTACCTCGCCCCCGATGAGGGGATCACGCACGGGTGGTGGCCGGGCCCCGGAGGACCCGGCCACCCGGGGCGGTCAGCTCGCGGTGCAGGTCACCGCAGGCGCCGGGTTGCTGCCGGTCCAGCTGCCGATGAAGCCGAAGGCGGTGCTGGCCCCGGCACCGAGCCGGCCGTTGTAGTCGACGTTGCGGGCGGTCACCGTGCTGCCGCTGCTGCTCAGCGTCGCGTTCCAGGACTGGCTGACGGTCTGGCCGTTGGCGTAGGTCCACTTCGTCGTCCAGCCGTTGATCGCCGCGCTGCCGGCGGTCACCTTCACCTCACCCTGGAAGCCGCCCTGCCACGACCCGATGACGGTGTACGTGGCGGTGCAGCCCCCGGTCGCCGGCGGGGTCGTCGTCGGCGGGGTGGTGGGGGGCGTGGTCGGCGGGGTGGTCGGTGGGGTCGTGGGCGGGGTGGTCGGCGGCGTGGTCGGGGTGGTGCCGGAGTAGACCGAGGCCTCCTTCGCCGTCGCCTTGATGCCGTTGACGCCGTTGAAGATCCGCTGGCCCCAGGTGGTCAGGGCGGCCGGGTTGAAGTTGGTGGTCATGTCGAGGTACTCCACGCCACCGCCGTTGCCGCTCCACGACCAGCCGAGGTAGCCGATCCCGTTGGCCTGGGTGTACGACAGGATGGTGTCCTCGTCGGGGTTGCCGTCGGAGTGGTCGAAGCCGAACTCGCCCACCACGATGGGCAGCTTGGCGGTGCGGAACCGACCCAGGTAGTCGCTGATCTCGGCGGCGGTGTCGAAGACGCCGTACATGTGGATCGAGAAGACCGTGTTCTTCTGCGGATCGGCGGCGAACACCCCGGCCGCGTTGTCGCGCATGGTGAACGACCAGTCCTGACCCCAGTTCGGGGCGTCCACCATGATCGTGTGGCTGATCCCGCCGGCCCGCAGCCGCTTGATCGCGTTGGCGTTGTCGGTGGCCCAGGTGGCGTAGCCCTGGTTGCCGTACGGCTCGTTGCCGATGTTGACGATGACGTACCGCTCCTGGCCCTGCAGGGCGCTGGCGATGCTCAGCCAGTAGTCGACCGCCCGGTCCAGGGTGATCGCCCCGGCCTGCTCGCCGTAACCGGTGGTGTCGTGCACCTCCAGCACGCAGATCAGCTTGTTGGCCCGGCACAGCGAGATGACGTTGCTGACGTCGGCGGCGGTGTTCTTGGTCCAGCGGTCACCGCTGGCCAGCACCACCCGCACGGTGTTCGCGCCGAGCGCCTTGATGTTGGCGAAGGAGGTGGTCTGCTGCGGGTACCAGGTGTGGGCGTGGTTGACGCCCCGCATGATGAACTCGTTGCCGTTGGCGTCGTAGAGCTTGCCACCGGAGACCGTGAAACCGGCCGCGGCCTGGGCCGGCTGGCCGAAGGCGAACACGGCGGCGAGGACGGTGAGCAGGGCGACGCCGGCGACGGAAAGTCGCTTCTTCATGGGTTTCCTCAGGAAGGGTCGACCCCGTTGCCCTGGCGGGGTGGCGATGCTGGTGACGGTGGCGCTCGGCTGCAGCCCGACAGCCGCCGCCTGACTCCCTGGCCGCGTGCGGACCAGCGTAGGGCCACCGGGCCGGGAAGGCAACCGGTTAAGTTGCCTGCCTGCCTCCGCCGACCCTGCGGCGACCCACGCCGACCGTGAGCCGCCACAGGGGGCGGTCATCCCCACCACAGGATGTGACACCACCAGCCTGAACCGGTTAAGCCGGACATTAGACGGCCCTCACGTCACCGTCAAGAGGGACCCGGCCGCACATCCGAGGTTGACCGGCACCGGCCAGGGGTATCCGGTGACGATCGTCGCCCGGAAGGAGAAACCAGTATGGTCCGCGTCGGCTACACCCTGATGTGCGAACAGACCGGCCCGAAGCAGTTGGTCGACCACGCGGTACGGGCGGAGGCGGCCGGCTTCGACCAGCTGGTCATGTCCGACCACTACTATCCGTGGCTCGACGCGCAGGGCCACTCCCCGTACGCCTGGTCGGTGCTGGGCGCGGTCGCCCACGCCACCAGCCGGGCCGAGCTGATGTCCTTCGTGACCTGCCCGATCCGCCGGTACCACCCGGCGGTGGTGGCGCAGAAGGCCAGCACCATCGGGGTGCTCTCCGACGGGCGGTTCACCCTCGGCCTCGGCGCCGGGGAGAACCTCAACGAACACGTGGTCGGCGGGTGGCCGCACGTGCAGCAGCGGCACGAGATGTTCTCCGAGGCGCTCCAGATCATCCGTCCGCTGCTCAACGGCGAGACGCTGACCTTCTCCGGCAACCACTTCGACGTCCCCGACGCCTACGTCTGGGACCGCCCGGATCACCCCGTACCGATGGCCGTCGCCGCGTCCGGGCCGTCGTCGGCCGCCCTCGCCGCCGAGTACGCCGACGGCATCGTCGCCACCGAACCCGACTCCCGGATCATCCAGCTCTACGACGACGCGGGCGGCGCCGGGCAACCCCGCTACGGCCAGGTGGCCATCTGCTACGGCCCCGACGAGGCCGAGTGCCGCAAGATCGTGCACGACCAGTTCCGCTGGTTCGGCAGCGGCTGGAAGGTCAACGCCGACCTGCCCGACCCGGAGGCCTTCGCCGCCGCCACCCAGTTCGTCCGGGAGGAGGACGTCGCCGACGGCATCCCCTGCGGCCCCGACGTCGACCGGCACGTCGAGGCGTTCCGCGCCTTCGTCGACGCCGGCTTCACGCACGTGGCGATCGTGCAGGTCGGCGGAGACAGCCAGCCGATGTTCCTGGACTGGGCGCAGGAGCAGCTACTGCCCCGACTGCGCGAACTGTGACCGCCGTGGCGGGTCGGGCCGGGTCGCGTACCCGCCCCCGCCCCACCCGGCCCGGCCGCGACGCCTTTCGGCCGGCCCAGGCCGCACCGCACCCGACGGCCGGGTCCGATCGGCCGCCCGCCCACACTCCGGGCCCGGACCACCCGGTCACCGCGCCGGACCCGGACACCCCCTCCCGGGCCGCGCCGGATCCGACCCGCACGTCGCCGGCCACGCCGCCGGGTCCACAGGCCGTCGCGCGCCGGGTGCGGACGGCGTTGACCAGCGAGTTCCGGCTCGTCGACGGGCTGCGTACGCACACCCGGCGCTCCGCCGACCCGACCGTGCCCGGCGCACCCCCGGTGGTGCTGGTGCACGGGCTGGCCGTGTCGCACCGCTACCTCACCCCGCTGGCCGAGACGCTCGGCACCACCCACCCGGTGTACGTGCCGGACCTGCCCGGCTTCGGGCTGAGCGCCCACCCCGGCCACTCCTACGACCTGCGGCAGCACGTCGCCCACCTGCTGGCCTGGCTCGACGCGTACCGGATGCCCCCGGTCTGCCTGGTCGGGCACTCGTTCGGCGCGGAGGTGGCCGCCGCGCTCGCGGCGGACCACCCCGGGGCGGTCCGGGCGCTGGTGCTGGCCGGGCCGACCAGCGACCCGACCGCCCGGTCCCGGCGGGGGCTGGTCGGCCGGTGGCTGGTGGACAGCCTGCGGGAGACGCCCTGGCAGGTGCCGATCCTGGTGCGCGACGTCCTCGACGCGCGCCCCTGGCGGGTGGCCGCCACCATCGCGCACTCGGTCCACAACGCGGTGGAGGAGGATCTGGTCCGGATCGCCGCGCCCACCCTCGTGCTGGCCGGGGAACGCGACCCGATCGTGCCGCCCCGGTGGCGCGCCCAGGTGACCCGGCTGGTGCCCGACGCCCGGCTGGTCACCGTGCCCGGTGCCGCCCACAACGTGCTCACCACCGCCCCCGGGCCGGTGGCCGGGGCGATCCGTGACCTGCTCGTCCCGACCCTGGCCAGGTGAACCATGCGCTTCGGCAACACGCAGATCCGACCCCTCGGCGGCGGCTTCGGCTGCCTGCTGATGATCCTGTTCTCGGTGCTCGCCTCGATCGCCCTGACCGTCCTGGTCAACCTGCTCCTCTGACGACGGCGGGGAGCGCGGCGTGCACGCTCCCCGCCGGTCGACGTCACAGCGGTCGCCAGGTCGATTCGTCGTCGTGGTTGGCGACCGGCCGGACGGCAGCGGCCATGTCCTGCGCCCCGTCCTCGCCACCGAGCGCGGCGCTGCCCGCCGGACTCCCCGTTCCCACCATTGCCCGGCAGCCGGCGCAGCCGGGCACGCCCCCGACCGACCAGGTGCCGAGCCCACCATGCTGGAGGAAGGTCCACGCCGGTCGACCGTGCACGACGCCCGTCGGACCATCCGGCCGGTCACTGCGCTCCAGGCCGACGCTCAGGTCCCCACGGGCGGCAGCGGAACCGGGGAGCCGGTAGTCGAGGACCACCGTGTCCCACCGGCCGTCCCGCCAGCGCATCCGGGCCAGGTAGAGCCGGGCGTCCGACGGCAGCGCCACCGGCTGGAGCGGCACCCGGACCGGTTGCCGCTCCCACACCATCCCCTCGGCCACCCGCCGCAGCACCTCCGCAGGCCGGTCGATGGTGACCGCGGTGATCGTGACCCAGGCGTCCGGGGCGTACTGCCAGGAGAGCACCGTCTCCTTGCCGTTGGGGCTGGTGTGCAGGAACGCCGGGTGCCCCTGCACCGGCTCGACAGGTGAACCGGGCGGGGTGGCCCAGGGGGTCGGGCCGCTGCGCAGCTTGCCCGCGTCCCTGTTGTCCCGGGTCAACTGGTCGGCGAAGAAATCCACCCCCCGCGCGCCCACGGTCACCGCGACGCTGCCGACCAACCGGCGGACCCGGGTCGCCTCGACCGGCGTGAACCGGGACGCCCCGATCGTCTGCCGGTCCGCGGCGGTGGAGAGGTTCCGTTCGGACAGGTCGGCCGGTAGCCAGGTCAACCGGAAGAGCTGCCGGGTCGGGTCGAAGGCGGTCGGCGCCACCGTCGGCGGCCAGGTGCGGTCGGCGGGGGTCGGCGACTGGCGTACCCCCAGCAGGGCGGTGACGCGGAGCAGCGCCACGGCGGTGACCACCGCCGTGGCCGCCACGGCCAGCCGGCGGCGACGCCGCACCGCGCGCTCCCCCGCCGTCACCAACGCCGGGGTGTCCGGGCCTCCGGTCGGTAGGTCGTCGGCGGCCCGGGTCAGCATCTCCCGGACCAGGGTCTCGTCGTCGTGGATCATCGGGTCACCTCCGTCGGGTCCGCCAGCGGCAACCGCCGGCGCAGCGCGGCCAGCCCCCGCGCGGTCTGGCTCTTGACGTTGCCGGGTGAGCAGCCCAGCACCTCGGCGGTCTGCTCGACGCTCAGGTCGGCGTAGAAGCGCAACACCAGCACCACCCGCTGGCCGGGTGGCACCGCCGCCAACGCGGCCCGCACCGCGACCGTGTCCACCACGGCGTCGGTCGGCCGAACTCCCCCGGGCTCCGGCTCCGGCGGGCGGTCGAGCAGGCGTACCCCGAACCAGCGGGACCGGCGCTCCTGCCGGAACGCGTTGACCAGCATCCGGTGCACGTACGCCCCGATGTCGTCGGCGGACCGTGCCCGGCCCCACTTCACGTAGAGCCGGGTCAGCGTCTGCTGCACGACGTCGTCGGCACGGTGGGCATCTCCCCCGGTCAGCAGGTACGCCGTCCGGCGCAGCTTCGGTGTCGCCGCCGTCACGAAGTCGACGTACTCCTGCCGTTGCATCGCGTGCATCGACCACTCCCCGTCCCGGACGCTGGCACTGTCACCCGTAGCGATGGCGGCGGGAGCGCAAAGGGTTGCACGGGTTTCTGCGGAGGGGCGGTCAGGCCGGGTCGAGGTCCAGCTCGGCGACGACCGGGTAGTGGTCGGAGGCGTACTCGGTGTCGCCGCCGCGTACCACGTGGACGTCGCGCAGCCGGGCGGCGAGCGCCGTGGTGCCGAGCAGGTAGTCCAGCCGCATGCCGGAGAACTCGACGCCACCGCCGTGCCGGGTCGGCGCGGTCAGCCCGGCCTCGACCGACCCGGCCGGATCAACCGACCCGGCGGCGGCGTGGGTCCAGAGGTCGACCAGGCCGGCGGCGAGCAGCCGGGCCACCGCCCGGGTGTCCACCGTCCGCCCGTCGCGGCGCAGGTGCCGCCGCCGGTACGCCACCGGCAGCCGGGCCACCCGCCCGGTGTGGTCGGTGCCCGGGTCGAGGGTGTTGAGGTCACCGGCGAGCAGCGCCAGCTCCCCCGGTGCGCGGCGCACGGCTGCGGCGAGCCAGCCGGCCTCGATGCGTCGCCGCAGCCCGGTGTACGGGTCGAGGTGGGCGCTGAGCACGGTGAGCGGCCCGGCGGTGGTGGCCAGCTCGACCCGCTGCGCCGCGTGGTGCAACGGCCGACGGACCGGCCCGGCCGAGCTGGTGCGCCACGGCGGGCGGACCAGCACCGCCACCGGCTGACCGAGGCAGGTGCGGGCCAGGTGCGGACGCATCCCCAGCCGGTCGGCGAACCCGGCCAGCACCCCCGGCCGGTCGAAGCCGCGCAGCTCCTGCACGGCCAGCACGTCGGGGGTCTGCGCGGTGACGACCCGGCACACCAGGTCCCGCCGGTCCGGGCCGGTACGGTCCCGGCCGCCGGTCCTGATGTTCCAGGTCATCACCCGCAGCACGGTCGGCGACTCACCCGGGGCGGCCGGCCTTGGCCAGCTCGTCGTCCAACTCGTCGACCTGCTCCGACTCGATCTCGGGGCGGTTGCCCTCGTAGACGTCGGCGTTGGGGCGGATCACCCAGTAGAGCAGGCCGATCCACAGGCCGCTGAGGATCAGCGCGCCCATGAAGTCGGTCGGGTGGTGCATGCCCCGGTACATCCGGGAGACCGCCACCCCGACCGGCATGATCACGGCCAGCGCCACGAAGAGCCACCGCCACCAGCGGTCGGTGCGGACGAACACGATGATCGCGATGACCAGCCAGAGGCAGGTGGTCGCGGCGATGTGCCCGGACGGGAAGGACGAGGTGGGCATCTGCCCGTCCAGGTTCTCCACCGCCGGGCGGGGCCGGTCCACCACCCGGGCCGAGGCGAGGAACAGGCTCAGCTCGCCGAAGAGGGCCAGCACCACGAAGAGCACCGGCCGCCACCGCTTCCAGATGGCCAGCACCAGCGGGCAGAAGACCAACGAGACGATCAGGATGGCGTGGGTGTCGCCGAACTTGCTCCACCACCAGCTCAGCTCGGTGAGGAAGTCGGTGTGCCGGTCGGCGAACCAGCGCGGCACGTCGGTGTCCAGGGTCTCGAAGACGGTGCCCTTGGCGTGGTAGCTGACGTACGTGCCGAAGGCGTACAGGGCGCCGAAGACGATCACCCAGCCGACCAGCAGTTCGGCCACGGCGGAGCGGGGGTGCTCCAGCACGTGCTCCTCGGCCGGGGCGGGGGTGATCTTGTCGCCGGCCTCCGGTTCCAGCCCCTCGGTCAGCGGCGGCACCGGTCGGCCCCGCTCGCGCCGCCACAGCCGGAAGGCGTACGCGGTGACGCCGAGCCAGGCCGCGCCGAGCAGCCAGCCGCCGATCACGTCGGAGACGAAGTGCACGCCGAGCGCGATCCGGGTCAGCCCGATCAGTGCCACCAGCACTGCGGCGACGGCGATCGCCGGCTTGCGCCAACGGGGCGACATGGCCGGCAGGAAGACCAGCAGCAGCGCCCCGTACGCGACGAACGAGCCGAGCGCGTGCCCGCTGGGGAAGCTGTTGCCGGGGGCGCTGGCGACCGGCACGTCGACCACCGGGCGGAGCCGGCCGACCAGGGCCTTGAGCGACGGGTCGAGGATCAGCCCGCCCACCCCGGTTACGATCAGGTAGACCGCCAGCCGGGACTGGCGACGGATCAGCAGGGTGACCACGGCGATGGTGACCAACCAGATCAGCACCGGTCGCCCGCCCAGGTCGGTGACCGCCTGGAGCACGGTGACCAGCGCGTGGTGCGGGGCGACGAGCCCGTTGAACCACTCGGCCGCCTCGTGGTCGGCGTGGTACATGGGGCTCCACCTGAACCGGACGAGCATCAGCAGCAGCCCGAAGGCCACGCCCGCGCCGGCCACGGCCAGCAGGCCGACGACGCTCCGTTCGGCGAAATGGCCGAGCGGCCGTCGGGCCGTTGACTCCTTGACCGCGGTCACCCCGCACCTCCCTTGCGTCGACGTGGCGAGGCGCGCTGTACCCGATTCCGCCGCCGCGTACACGCCCGTCCGGTGTGGCGGGCTCAAAGTGCGGTCATGTCACCGGTGTCGAGCAGTTCGTCCCGCTCGGCGTCGGGCTCCCACAGGTCGGGTTGGGCGGGCTCCGGGGCCCCGATCCGCATCGCCTCCAACTGGGCGGCGAAGGACAGCCCACCGAACAGCGCCATGCCGGTGAGGTTGGCCCACAGCAGCAGCGCCATCATCCCGGTCAACGCCCCGTACGTCTGGCCGAACCCGCCGCCGAACCTGACGTACGCGGCGAGCAGCAGGCTGGCCAGCCACCACAGGACGGTGGCGATGCCGGCACCGAAGAAGAGCCAGGACAGGCCGGGCTGCTTGCGCCGGGGCGCGTGCCGGAAGATCACCGCCACCGCGACCACGGTCAGCACGAGGCTCAGCGGCCAGCGCACCACCTCCCACACCCCGGCGGCGAAATCCCCCCACCGGTAGTGCCGCTGCACCGACTCGCCCATCGCCCCACCGCCGACCAGGATCAGGAACCCGGCCAGCGCGGGCAGGCCGGCGACCACGGCCAGCACCGCCGCCCGCAGGTACTTCCACAGCGCGGGACGGTCCCGTTCCACGCCGTAGATCCGGTTGGCGCCGCGTTCGATCTGCGCCATCGTGGTGGTCAACGCGACCAGGCCGGTGATCAGGCCGAGGGTCAACGCCAACTCGCCGGCGCTCTCGGTGCGGTCGCCCTCGCCGAGCAGGTCCTGCACCACCTGTTCGCTCTGCCCCGGGGTCAGCGCCAGCACGGTGTCGGCGACCACCCGGCCACCCTCCTCGACGCCGAGGTCGCTGATCAGGCCGGTGAGGGCGATCAGGAACGGCACGACGGCGAGGCAGAGTTGCAGGGCGAAGGCCCGGGAGTGGCTGAACCCGTCGCCGTAGCGGAACCGGATGAACGCGTCCCGCATGAGGTGCCAGCCGCCGTGGCGGCGCAGCGTACGCCAGGCGTCGTCGGCGGCGAGTTCGTCCGACGCCATCAACCGGGTCTCGGGGACGAGCCGGGTGCTACTCACGGCGCGCTTCCCCGACCAGCTTCTCCCCGCGCCGCGCGGCCGCGTCGGCGTCGTGGGCCAGGTCGGGGTCGCCGGCCGGACGTGGCACGCAGAGCCAGAGCGACTCGGGTTTGATCTCGGCGGTCAGGGTCCGGCCGGGTGCGATCAGGTCGCCGTCGAGTTGCCGGGGCTGGGCCCGGTTGCTGGTGATGACGACCTTCCGGGCCCGGTACACCTCCATCCGGGGGACGCTGTCCCGGCGGCGGGCCAGGGCCCAGCCCATGGCGAGCCAGTGCCGGACCCGGTTGGGGGTGAGCACGGCGACGTCGAGCCACCCGTCGTCCGGCTCGGCCTCGGTGAGCAGGCGCACCCCGCCCTGCAGCCGCCCGACGTTGGCGACCAGCACGGTGCGGGCCCGGCGACGCATCGGCGGCCGGTCGTCGATGCGGATGCTGAGCCGCATCGGGCGGTCCCGCAGGTGCTTCGCGGCCCCCACCACGTACGCGGGCCAGCCGATGCGGGCCTTGGTGGTCTCGGAGGTGTCCGCCAGCATCTGCGCGTCGAAGCCCATCCCGGCCATCACCGCGAAGCACCGGTCGTCGACGACGCCGACGTCGAGCCGGCGGCGGCCCCGTTCGACGGCCACCTGCAGGCCGGCGGCGAGGTCGTTGGAGAGCCCCAGGTTGGCGGCGAGCAGGTTGCCGGTGCCCTGGGGCAGCACGGCGAGTTCCACGTCGGTGCCGGCCAGCGCGGTGACGCAGGCCATCACCGTGCCGTCGCCGCCGCAGGCGAACACGAGTTCGGCGCCGGCGGCGACGGCCTGCTCGGTCTGCCCCCGGCCCGGGTCCTCGGCGCTGGTCTCGTACCAGGTGGGGGCGGGCCAGCCGGCGGCGGCGAGCGCCTCGTCCACGGTCGCGCGGAACTCGTCGAGATCGGCCACCTTCGTCGGGTTGACCACCACCGCCGAACGCGGGGAGCGGTCGCCGCCGGTCACCGTACGCTTCTGCTCTGCACCGTCCACGGCGTCAGTGTGCAGCACCCCGGCGCGGTCAGCGACCCGGCGACGACCGACGTTGCGTTGACCGCAAACAGGTTTGAGCCGGGCCGGACCCGTGGTGGCTGGTCAGGCCGCCGTACGCAGCGCCGCCTCGACCCGGCGGCGCAGGTCGTCGAGGTCCGCGCCGGCCTCGGTGAGCACCGTCGCGCCCAGGCCGCCGCCCTCGCGGAGCACGCCGAGCAGCAGGTGTTCGGTGCCGATGTGCCGGTGGCGCAGCCGCAGGGCCTCGCGTAGCGCCAACTCCAGTGCCGTGCGGGAGCGCGGGGACAGCGGCCCGCCGAGCGGCCGGCGCAGCCGCCACCGGCGGCGGGGGGCCGGGACCGCCTCGCGCAGGGCGTCGGGGCCGAAGGTGTCCTCGATCCGGGCGACGATGGCCGCGAGGTCGATGCCGATCTCGCGCAGCGCGGCGGCGTCGGCCTCGCCGAGCCCCGTGCCGCCGTCACCGGTGTGCCGCCTGATCCGGGCGCGCAGGTCGTCGGCGTCGAGGCCGGCGGCGGTGAGCACCCGGCGGGCGAGTCCGTCGCCGTCGGCCAGGACGGCGAGCAGCAGGTGCTCGGTGTCGACGGGTCGTCCCCCGTCGGCCCTGGCCTGCTCGACCGCGTGGTGGACGACCGCGCGGGCGCGCTCGGTGAACCGTTCGAACATCATGCCTCCCCGGTGCCGTGGACCGCCGGTCGCCCGGCGTGCTTCTTGTGGACCGCCTGCCGGCTGACCTCGAGCGCGTCGGCGATCTCCTGCCAGGACCAGCCCTGTCGTCGGGCGTTGTCCACCTGGACCACCTCCAGCCGTTCGAGGAGCCGGCGCAGGGCGCGCACGGCGCGCAGACCGACCCGGGGGTCGGTGCTGCCGGCGGCCGCCGCGAGTTCCGTCGCCTGACTCATGCTGTCAATGTACGTTGACACCTCCCGGGCGTCAACCTGAGTTGACGATGGCGTCGGGTACCCGACACGACGCCGGACGACCCGGTCCGGGCCGACGGCGGTGCTACGGTCCGCTGGTGTTCCGTCGCCGCAGTACCGCTGACCAGCCCGTCGAGGCGGCCCGCCGGCTGCCCGTCGGCCGGGTGGAGTGGGAGATCGCCGGCGGCACCGTGGCCGGCCACCGGTACTCGGCCAACTTCGACGCCCTGCACGTCGACCCGGAACTGCCGTTCGCGGTGGTCGTCGACGGCATGGGCGAGGGCGAGGGCAGCCGCGTCGCCGGCGACACCGCCCGGGACACCCTGCACGAACTGGTCCGCGCCGGCTGGCCCGCCGTCGGCCCGCGCGAGCTGCGCGCCGCGATCACCGAGGCCCAGATCCGGGTACGCCGGGCCGGCGCCGCCATCGACGAGCTGGCCGGCTGCACCCTGACCGCCATGCTCGCCCAGCCCGACGGCGAGCTGGCCTGGATCGTCCAGCTCGGCGACTCCCGGGCCTACCGGCTGCGCGACGGCCTGCTGGAGCTGGTCACCGTGGACCACACGATGGCCTGGCTCGGGGTGCTGCACGGCTGGTGGCCGGCGAACTCCCGGGAGGCCGCCCGTGCCCGCTACCAGCTCCTGCGCTACCTCGGCCACCCCGACCGGCCGGACCCGGACCTGCTCGGGGTGCCGCTGCGCCCCGGCGACACCTGGCTGCTGTGCACCGACGGGGTCAGCGACCAGCTCGACTACCACCGGCTGCGGGACCTGCTCGCCGAGCCGGACCCGACCCGGGCGGTACGCGGCCTGCTCGCCGCCAGCCTGGCCGAGGGCGGCAGCGACAACGCCACCGCCGTCGTGCTGCGCGTCCACCCGGCGACCGGCGGGCACCCGTCCGACTGATCCGGCTCCACCGCCCGCCCGGCGCGACTAGCGTCGGTGGGGACGGCGTGGCCGTGCCGTGCGGACGCCCGGGAGGTGAACCGGATGACCGGGTCCACGGACGGGCCGGTGGTGGTCGGGGTCGGGCCGGCACCGGCCGACCTCGCGGTGGTCCGGCTGGCCGCCCGCGAGGCCGCCGCCCACGGCCGGGGGCTGACCCTGCTGCACGCCTTCAACTGGGAGGCCGCCCTCGCCGGCCCGGCGGTGGCCGGCAGCCGGGACGTCGCCGAGGAACTGGTCGCCCGGGCCGCCACGGCGGCCAACGAGGTCGAACCGGCGGTGCCGGTCAGTGGGGAGATCGTCGAGGGGGCACCCGTCGAGGCCCTGATCCGCCGCTCCGGGACGGCGTTCCTGGCGGCCATCGGGGACGGCGGGATGGCCGGCTGCGGCGGCTGCGTACCGGCCGACGCGCCCGCCGTGCAGCTCGCCGCCCGCGCCGGCTGCCCGGTGCTGGTGGTCCGCCGCGACCCCCCGCCACCGGGCCCGGTGCTGGTCGGGGTGGACGGCTCACCCAGCTCCCGGGCCGCGCTCGACTTCGCCTTCGACTGCGCCGCCCGCAGGCGGGCCCGGGTCATCGCGGTCCGGGCGGTCGAGCCGGGACGCCCCGACGACGACGTGCTCGGCGCGCTGGTCGCCGAGGTCGGCCGGCAGCATCCACAGGTGCCGGCGGAGTGCCACACCGTACGCGGCGACCCCGGCACCGTCCTGGTGGAGCAGTCCCGCTCGGCGCAGGTGGCGCTGGTCGGGGCGCGGGGCGACCAGCCGGGGCGGGGCATGCTGGGCGAGGTGAGCCAGACCCTGCTCTACCACGCGCCGGCTCCGGTCATCGTCGTCCGTGGACTGGTTTCCGTTGGAGCGGGCGGGGCATGACGTCCCCAACGGCCGGGACCAACGGCCCTGACCGGTGACCGCTCGAACGCGAAGACTGGGTCTGCCCGGGGCGAATCGGCGCTTCCGGGTGCAGAACCCCCCGACCCGCGAGAGGCTTTGGCAGCATGGACACCGCTCTCGACCTGCACAGCCCCCTGACCGACGACGAGCTGCGCCGGCTGGACGCCTACTGGCGGGCGGCGAACTACCTGACCGTCGGGCAGATCTACCTGCTCGACAACCCGCTGCTGCGCGAGCCGCTCGCCCCGGAGCACGTGAAACCCCGGCTGCTCGGCCACTGGGGCACCAGCCCCGGCCTCAACCTGCTCTACGCCCACCTCAACCGGGTCATCGTCAACCGTGACCTGTCGGCCATCTTCGTCACCGGCCCCGGCCACGGCGGCCCGGCCCTGGTGGCGAACACCTGGCTGGAGGGCACCTACAGCGAGCTGTACCACTCGGTGAGCCGCGACGAGACCGGCATGCAGCGGCTGTTCCGCCAGTTCTCCTTCCCCGGCGGCATCCCGAGCCACGTGGCACCGGAGGTGCCGGGCTCGATCCACGAGGGTGGCGAGCTGGGGTACGCCCTGAGCCACGCCTACGGCGCCGCCTTCGACAACCCGGACCTGCTGGTCGCCTGCGTCATCGGCGACGGGGAGGCGGAGACCGGGCCGCTGGCGGGCAGCTGGCAGTCAAGCGTCTTCCTCAACCCGGCCCGCGACGGCGCGGTGCTGCCGATCCTGCACCTCAACGGCTACAAGATCGCCAACCCAACGGTCATGGACCGGATCCCCACCGAGGACCTGCTCAACCAGATGCGCGGCCACGGCTACCAGCCGTACCTGGTCGCCGGGGACGACCCGGAGCAGGTGCACCAGCTCCTCGCCGCCACCCTGGACCGGGCCTGCGACGAGATCGCCGAGATCCAGCGGGTGGCCCGCTCCGGCGGCCACGTCGAGCGTCCCCGCTGGCCGATGATCATCCTGCGGACCCCGAAGGGCTGGACCGGCCCGGCCCAGGTCGACGGCAAGCAGGTCGAGGGGACCTTCCGCGCCCACCAGGTGCCCATCGCCGAGGTACGCGACAACCCGGCACACCGGGCCGAGCTGGAGCGCTGGCTGCGCAGCTACCGGCCGGAGGAGCTGTTCGACGCCACCGGTGCCCCGGTCCCCGAACTGACCGCGCTGCCGCCGAAGGGCGAGCACCGGATGAGCGCCAACCCGGTCACCAACGGCGGTCGGGTGCTGCGCGACCTGACCCTGCCGGACTTCCGCGACTACGCCGTCGACGTCAAGCGGCCGGGTGAGCCGGTGGTCGGCGCGGCCGGGGTGCTCGGCACCTGGGTCCGCGACGTGATCACCGCCAACCCGCAGACGTTCCGGTTGTTCGGCCCGGACGAGGTCGCCTCCAACCGGCTCGGTGCCGCGTTCGAGGTCACCGACCGGTCCTTCGACGGCCGGATCGAGACCACCGACGACCACCTCTCCCCCGACGGCCGGGTGATGGAGGTGCTCTCCGAACACCTCTGCGAGGGCTGGCTGGAGGGCTACCTGCTGACCGGCCGGCACGGGATCTTCACCAGCTACGAGGCGTTCATCCACATCGTCGACTCGATGGTCAACCAGCACGCCAAGTGGCTGAAGGTGACCCGGGGCATCGGGTGGCGGGAGCCGATCGCCTCGCTGAACTACCTGCTGTCCAGCCACGTGTGGCGGCAGGACCACAACGGCTTCTCGCACCAGGACCCGGGCTTCATCGACCACGTGGTCAACAAGAAGGCCGAGGTGGTCCGGGTCTATCTGCCGCCGGACGGCAACACCCTGCTCTCCACCATGGACCACTGCCTGCGCAGCCGGCACTACATCAACGTGGTGGTCGCCGGCAAGCAGCCCGCCCCGAACTGGCTGACCATGGACGAGGCGGTCCAGCACTGCCGGCGCGGCCTGGGCATCTGGGACTGGGCCAGCACCGACGACGGCCGGGAACCCGACGTGGTGCTCGCCTGCGCCGGTGACGTGCCGACCCTGGAGACCCTCGCCGCCGCCGACCTGCTGCACCAGCACCTGCCCGAGCTGAAGGTGCGGGTCGTCAACGTGGTCGACCTGATGCGGCTGCAGCCGTCGTCGGAGCACCCGCACGGCCTGCCGGACAACGAGTTCGACACCATCTTCACCCGCGACAAGCCGATCATCTTCGCCTACCACGGCTACCCGTGGCTGATCCACCGGCTCACCTACCGGCGGGCCAACCACGACAACCTGCACGTGCGCGGCTACAAGGAGGAGGGCACCACCACCACCCCGTTCGACATGGTCATGCTCAACGACCTGGACCGCTTCCACCTGGTCATCGACGTCATCGACCGGGTGCCCGGCCTGGCCGCCCGCGCCGCCCACCTGCGGCAGGAGATGGTCGACACCCGGCAGGCCTGCCGCGACTACACCCGCCGCCACGGTGAGGACGACCCCCGGGTCGCCGAGTGGCGCTGGATCCGGGAGACCCACCCGCAGCAGCTCGACGGGCAGTGACACCCCCGGGGCCCGTGGTGGGCCGGTCACCGGCCGGCCCACCATCGGCCACCCGCCAGGAAAGGACGAGACGATGAACCCCGACGAGATCCTGGTCGGCTACGACGGTTCCGCCGACGCGAGCGTCGCCGTGGACTGGGCACTGGCCGAGGCACAGCGCAGCGGACGCCCGGTCCGGCTGGCGTACGTCTTCGAGTGGATGACCGTCGCCGGTTGGGTCGGCCCGGGGGTGGCCCCCGGGGTCTGGCCCGACGACAACGCCCGGCGGCAGGTCGAGGAGCTGGTGCACCAGGCCGCCTCGGACGCCACCGCCGCCTGGCCCGGCGTCACCGTGCACGGTGAGGTCTTCGACGGCCCGCCCGCACTGGTGCTGGAGGAGCGTTCCGCCGAGGCCGGGCTGCTGGTGCTCGGCAGCCGGGGCCACGGCGGCGTCACCGGCCTGCTCGCCGGCTCCACGGCGGTCTCGGTGGCCGCCCACGCGCACTGCCCGGTCGTGGTGGTACGCGAGGCGCAGGCCAAGGTCACCGGCCCGGTGGTGGTCGGCTACGACGGCTCCGAGCAGGCCGGTACGGCACTCGGGTTCGCCGTGGAACGGGCCGCCCAGCGCGACGCCCCGCTGCGGGTGCTGCGGGCCTTCGAACCGCCGGACGACCGCTGGCGGCCCTCCGACCCGGACGCCGAGGCCCGGCTCGCAGCGGACCGGGCCGAGATCGACCAGGCCCTCGCCGGATGGCGGGAGACCTTCCCCGAGGTGCCGGTCACGGTGGAGATCGCCCCGGCCCGGCCGGCGGCCGCGCTCGTCGATGCGAGCCGGGAGGCGCAACTCGTGGTGGTCGGCAGCCGGGGCCGGGGCGGGCTGCGCGGGATGCTGCTCGGCTCGGTCGGCCAGCAGCTCATCCAGCACGCGCACTGCCCGGTCGCCGTCGTCCGCGAACGCTGACCGGGCGGGGCGGGCGGCGCGGGCGGCTGTTGGGCCGATGGTGCGGTGATCCGACGACCTGACACCGCAACATCGGCCCCG
>NZ_JBMDWU010000256.1:0-9366 GCF_048594385.1 Micromonospora sp.
TCGCCGCCCGGCAACACCGGGCGGCGACGGACGGCCGTCAACCCTTGACGCTCCCGGCGAGCAGGCCGCGCACGAAGAAGCGCTGCAACGACAGGAACACCACCAGCGGTACGACGATCGAGACGAACGCGCCGGCGGTGAGCCGCTGCCACTCGTTGCCCCGGGTGCCGGCCATCTCGGCCAGGCGCACGGTGAGCGGGGCGGTCTCGTTGCCGCCACCGGCGAAGATCAGCGCGACCAGCAGGTCGTTCCAGACCCAGAGGAACTGGAAGATGCCGAACGCCGCCAGCGCCGGGGTGATCAGCGGCAGCACGATGGTGCGGAAGATCTTGGGGTGGGTGGCCCCGTCGACCCGGGCCGCCTCCATCAGGTCCCGGGGGAGCTGGGAGATGAAGTTGTGCAGCAGGAACACCGCGAAGGGCAGGGCGAAGCAGGTGTGCGCGAACCACACCTGGGCGAACTTCTGCTCGTCGACCAGGTTCCAGGCCGGCATCAGCTGGACGCCGGCGAGGGTGACCCCGGTGGAGAAGAACTTCAGCAGCGGCACCAGGGCCATCTGCAACGGCACGATCTGCATCGCGAAGATCGCGATGTAGAGCCAGTCCCGTCCCCGGAAGTTGATCCAGGCCAGCGCGTACGCGGCGAGTGAGGCGAACGCCAGCGGGAAGAGCACCGACGGGATGGTGATGGCCAGCGAGTTGATGAAGTAGCTGGCCAGCTGACCCGACGACGAGGAGGAGCCGAACAGGACGTCCTGGTAGTTCTCCAGGGTGAACTGCGGGTCGGTGAAGAAGGTCCACCACCCGGTGGACTTGATCTCGGCCTCGGGCCGGAACGAGGAGACGAACAGGCCGAACGTCGGGATCGTCCAGAGCAGCGCGATGACGATCGAGACCAGGGTGGCCGTACGGCTGTTGAGCCGGCTACGGACCCGGCCGGCGGTGCTTGTCGGCTTCCCGGTGGCCTGGGCCCCGGCTCCGACGGTGGGCGTGGCGGTGGTCATCTCAGCCCTCCCGCTGTTGACGCAGGTTGCGGATCTGGTAGATCACGATCGGGATCACCAGGATGAAGAGGAAGACCGCCAGGGCGGAGCCCTGCCCGTTCTCGCCGTACCGGAACGCCTGGTTGTACATCTCGTTGGCGATCACGCTGGTGTCGTAGTTGCCGTTGGTGGCGGTCCGGACGATGTCGAAGACCTTCAGGGTGGCGATCGACAGGGTCACCACGACCACGATCAGCGCCGGTCGGATGCTCGGCATGGTGATCTGCCAGAACATCTGCCACGGGCTGACCCCGTCGAGGCGGGCCGCCTCGACGATGTCCGCCGGGATCGCCTTGATCGCGGCGGAGAGCACGACCATGGCGAAACCGGCCTGGATCCACACCATGATCACGATGAGCAGGAAGGTGTTCAGCGGTGAGTCGAGCAGCCACTGCCGGGGTTCGCCGCCGAGGCTGACCACGATCTGGTTGAGCAGGCCGATCTGGTCCTGCTCCTCGCTGCGGTAGGCGTAGACGAACTTCCAGATGATGCTGGCCCCGACGAACGAGATCGCCATCGGCAGGAAGATCAGTGACTTGGCGATGGACTCGAACCGGGCCTTGTCCACCATCACGGCGTAGAGCAGGCCGAACGTGGTGGCCACCAGCGGCACCAGCAGCACCCAGATCAGGGTGTTGAGCAGCACCCGGACGATCGAGTCCTCGGAGAACATCCAGCCGTAGTTGCGCAGCCCCACCCAGTTGTCGCTGCCGGCGTCCATGAAGGAGAGCAGCACGGTGCGCAGCGCCGGCACCACCAGCCCGACGGAGAGCAGCAGCAGCGTCGGCAGCAGGAAGAAGAGCGCGAACAGGCCCTCCCTCGGCTTGCGTCGGCGGGGCAGGGGGCCGCCACCGGTCGAGGCGGCGACCAGCTGCGCCTCCCGACGGCGGGCGAACCAGGCCGGCACCACGTCGAGGAGCAGGAGCAGACCGCCCACCACCGCGACGAAAGCGATCAGCCCGTACATCAGCATGAGGAACTTCGGCTGTTCCTCAGCGAAGTCGAACTCCATCGACCCTCCCTCTCAAGGGTTCTTATCCGAGGGGTGGCCCGGGCCGCACCGTGCGGACCGGGCCACCCGTCTCAGATCACTTCCAGCTGTTCTCGATGCCGTTCAGCACCGTGGTGGTGTCCTTGCCGTTGATCCAGTCGACCATGCCCTTCCAGAAGGTGCCGTTGCCGACCGCGGCCGGCATCAGGTCGGAGCCGTCGAAGCGGAAGACGGTCTTCGGGTCCTGGAGGATGCCCACGGAGAGCTTGTCCACCGGGTTCGGGACGTTGGCCAGGTCGAGCTTCTTGTTCGCCGACACCCAGTCACCGATCTTGGCGCGGCTGTTGGCGTACTCGCCGGAGGCGAGGTAGGTCTGCACCGCCTGGACCTCGGGACGGTCGGTGAAGGCCGCGACGAACTCGCCGCCACCCAGCACCGGCTTGCCCTTGGCCGCGTCGATCGACGGGAAGTAGAACGCGAAGACGTCGCCGTCCTCGGCCACCTTGGTGCCCTCGGGCCACTGGTTGGCGTAGAAGGACGCCTGCCGGTGCAGGGCGCACTTGCCGGTGGTGATCGGCACGCCGGCCTCCTGGAAGGAGGTGGTGGCGATGCTCTTCACGCCGCCGAAGCCGCCGTTGACGTACTTGTCGTTCTTGAGGATGGTGCCGGCCCGGTTGAGGGCGTCGGCGACCTGCGGGCTGTTGAACGGGATGCCGTGGGTGGTCCACTGGTCGTAGACCTCGGGCCCGGCCGTACGCAGCAGCACGTCCTCGATCCAGTCGGTGGCCGGCCAGCCGGTGGCGTCACCGGACTCGATGCCGGCGCACCACGGCTTGGTGCCGCTGGCCGCGATCGTGTCGGAGAGCTTGATCAGCTCGTCCCAGGTGGTGGGGACCGCCCAGCCCTTCTCCTTGAAGGTCTTCGGCGAGTACCAGACGAACGACTTGACGTTCGAGCCCAGCGGGGCGCCGTAGAACTGGCCGTTGATGGTGGTGTACTTCAGCCAGTCGGGGGAGAAGTTCGCCTCGGCCTCGGTCTTGGTGGCGGCGGCGACGGGCTTGAGGTTGCCACCGTCGACGAACCGCTTGACCAGGCCCGGCTGCGGGATGAAGGCCAGGTCGGGCGCGTTGCCGCCCTGCACCCGGACGGGGAGCTGGGCCTCGAACTCGCCGGAGCCCTCGTGGTCGATCTCGATGCCGGTGCAGTCCTCGAACTGCTTCCAGGACTGGGCCAGCCGGTCGGCCTCGATGTCCCGGATCGACGAGTAGATCGTGACCTTCTTGCCGTCGTTGTCACCGTACTTCTCGTATGCGGCGCATTCGGCCGAACCCGCGTTGCTGCTCTTCTTGTCGTTGCCGGTGCCACAGGCGGCGGCGCCGAGCGCCAGCCCCAGCACGCCGGCGATCGCGAGAGCCTGGCGTGATCTGGCAAACGCCATGCCGTTCTCCTTCCTTGCCGGCGCGCCCACAGGTGGGGGAACCCGACGCCGGTCCGATGAGTCGTCCTCACATGTAAGCGCTTGCATCCCGATCGGTCCACCCCCTGGCGGACACGGCCCGGTAACAATCCCGAAACCCCCCGCCGCAGGTGGATGCGCTCCCACCCGTGCTCACCGAGTAGGGGCCGACAGGGGCCGGCGCGGGTTGGCATCGATGGCGATATCTGCCACCCTCGACGCAAGACATTGAAGGATCTCGACATCGGAGGTGTGCGGTGCGCAGACGGTGGAGCCTGCTGGCGGCGGCCCTGTTGGTCACCGGGACCCTGGTCCCGGCCGGCCCGGCCTGGGCCGCGCCCACGTTTAAGGTGCCCTTCCCCTGCAACCAGTCCTGGTCGGGCCAGACCCGGTCGGACCACAGCCCGGCGAACGCGGTCGACTTCAACCGCACCGACGACCTCGGCGACCCGGTGGTCGCCAGCGCCCCGGGCACCGTCGACCGGGTCACCGACCTCGGTGGCACGAGTTACGGCAAGTACGTCCGGATCGACCACGGCGGCGGCTACACGACCTACTACGCCCACCTCAACGGCTTCAACGTCTCGGTCGGCCAGCAGGTCGGTTACGGCAAGGTGATCGGCTGGGTCGGCAGCACCGGCGGCTCCACCGGCCCGCACCTGCACTACGAGCAGCGCCTCAACGGCGACGACATCAAGGTCAAGTTCAACGGTACGCTCGCGTTGTACTGGGGCACCAAGACGTACACCAGCGGGAACGGCTGCTCCAGCGGCACCGGGTCGGGCACGGTCGACACCGCCGGCTCCCCGCTGACCGTGCGGTCCGGGCCGGGCACCGGCTACGCGTCGGTCGGCACGGTCGCCGACGGCGCCAAGGTCACCATCGGCTGCCAGACCAGCGGCACCACGGTCACCGGCACCTTCGGCACCAGCGCGATCTGGGACCGGATCGGCTCCGGCCGGTTCATCGCCGACGCCTACGTCTACACCGGCCACGACGGCTACATCCCCAACGTGCCCCGCTGCTGAGCCCGCCGGGCACCGGGCCGCCGGGCCCGGTGCCCGGTCAGCTGTTGAGCTGCCAGATCGAGAAGTTCAACGCGGCGGCGAAGGTGACCCAGGCCCAGTAGGGCAGCAGCAGGGCCGCCGCCGGCCGGGAGACCCGCCAGAAGGCGACCACCGTCACCGCGATCGCCAGCCACATCAGCACGATCTCGGCGAAGGCCAGGCCGTAGCGTCCCGCGCCGAAGAACAGCGGGGTCCAGATCGCGTTGAGCACCAGCTGGACCGTCCACGCCCACAGCGCCGGGCCGAAGCCGACCCGCCGCCAGACCAGCCAGCCGGCGACCGCGATCAGCGCGTACAACACGGTCCAGACCGGGCCGAACAGCCAACCCGGCGGAGCCCAGGCCGGCTGCTGGAGCGAGGCGTACTCGTCGCGGGTGCCGGCCACCCCCAACCCGCCGATCGCGGCGGCGACCGCGACGGCCGCGCCGAAGCCGAGCAGCACCCACCAGGTTCGCGCCGTGCCGGTCCGCCGGTCGCTCCGGGTTATCTCCATGGTCAAGATATTTCCCGGGTACGCCCTCCCAAACCCCGGTGCGCCCCCCCGGACAGCACAGCGCCGGGGCCGTCGGTGCCGGACGCTCCTGTCTGGGAGGACGGAGCTTCCGGGGGCGACGACCCCGGCGGGTCAGGTGCGGGTACCGGCGTCAATTGAAGATGCTGACACCACCCGGGCCGACCAGAAGGCCGACCACGATGAGGACGATGCCCCACAGGATCTGCCGGCGGAACAGCGCGAGGATGCCGGCGACCACGAGTACGACTGCGAGAATCCAGAGAATCAGCTCCATGGCTGCTGAATACCCGGCGCCCCGATTCCGAAAACCTGGTTCTCAGTCGATCTGATCACCGCCCAGGTGGAAGACGCTGTACGCCTGTTTGATCACCGGATGGGCGACGTTGCGTACGCGTACCCCGCCCGGGGTGACGCCGCGCTCGCTGCCGGCGTGCGCGTGCCCGTGCAGGGCGAGCGCGGTGGGCGCCGAGTCGATCGCCTGGCCGAGCTGGTACGACCCGAGGAACGGGTAGATCTCCAGCGGCTCGCCGGCCAGGGTGTCCGGCACCGGGGCGTAGTGGGTCAGCGCGACGAGCAGGTCGCAGTCCAGCCCGCGCAGCGCCTCGCCCAACGCCGCCGCGCTCTCGTTGCTGGTCCGGACGAACGACTTCATCTCCGGCTCGCCGAAGTCGCTGGCGCACCGCCCGGCGAACCCGCCGCCGAAGCCCTTGACGCCGGCCACCCCGAGCCGCCCGCCGGGGCACTCCAGCACCGTCCCGGTCCCCTCCAGCACGGTGATCCCGGCATCCTCCAGCACCTTGACCACCTGCGGCACCTGGTCGCACTGGTGGTCGTGGTTGCCCAGCACGGTGACCACCGGCACCCCGAGCCCGCCGAACTCCTCGGCGACGCAGCGTGCCTCGGCCTCGGTGCCGTGCCGGGTCAGGTCGCCGGCGAGCAGCAGCACGTCGGCGCAGTCGGGCAACTCCTCCAGGGCCGGGCGGAACCGGCCCAGCACGTCGGCGTCCAGGTGCACGTCGCCGACCGCGGCGATCCGGATCATCGGGTCCTCCTCACGGCAGCTCCTCGACCTGCACCGGCGCCTGGGTGCGGATCACCCCGATGTCGCTGGTGATCGCCTCGTCGGGGAACCGTTCGGCCACCCGGCGCAGGATCTCCGCCCGGCGTTGCGGGCTCTCCACCTCGCCGGTGAGGACCAGTCCCGGTTCCCGGCGGACCACGGTGATGCCCTGCTCGGCGACGTCCGGGTCCTCGGTCAGCAGCCGTTGGATCTCCGCCTCGACGTAGGCGTCCGGCGGGCCGGCGCTGTGCTCGGTCACGGGGTCTCCCTTCCCTCGGGGATGCGGGCGTACGGCACCGGCGTGCCCCCGTACGGGACGACGTCGAGCCGGTCCAGCAGCATCAGGAACGCTTCGGCGTACGGCGAGTGCTGGGTCTCCTTGCGTACCCGCTCCCAGTCGATCTGTTCGCGCAGCGACCGGGCCAGCGGCAGCCCCCGGGCGAAGTCGCAGTAGTGCTGGGAGAAGCTGAGCAGCTTGTGCACCATCAGCCGGGTCGCCGAGAGCACCGGCATGCGGATGGCGTCCACCGGGCGGACCACCGTGTCGGCGAGGGTCTCGTGGGTCACCGGGGTCTCCACCGGCCGGTGGATCAGGTCCACCATCCGCCCGTCGTCGTAGACCTTGACCAGCCAGTCCTCCGGCGGGCGCTCGGCGGTGAAGCCCTCGTCGGTCAGCGCCTGCAGGGCCCGCTCGACGTCCGCCTCCTGGAGCAGGAAGTCCACGTCGTGCTCGCTGGAGTGGCCGCCGTGGGCGTAGACGGCGAAGCTGCCGCCGAGGGCGAAGGGGATCTCGTTCTGCTTGAGCACGGCGGCGACCCGCTTGAGGGTGTGCAGGAGGCTGACGTCCCCGCGCTCGGCCATCTGGTCTCTCCCGTCGTGAACGGTCGGTGGGAAATGACGTTGCGTACCCGGCGGTCCGCCCGCCCACACCTGCGGGGCGTGCCGGTCCGGTCATCGCGCCCGTGCGGGCATCGACCGGACGGAAGGGATGCGCCGGTCGGATATCCTGTGCAGGGTGGCCAGATCGCGGCGCGCGACCGACGGTGGGACCCGACTGCGGCGCGTCGCGCTGATCGGCATCGACGGTTCCGGCAAGACCACCCAGGCGTACCGGCTCGCCGCCGCCCTCACCTCGGCCGGGCGACCCGCCACCTACCACCGCAACGCGGGCGGCCGGCGCTGGCTGGGCCGGCTCGCCGCCCGGTTCGGCCGGGCCGACGCGCAGCTGCTGGTGGGCCGGGACGGGATGCTCGCGGTGGAGTCCGTGCTGCGCTGGCTGGCGATCGCCGCCGCGCTGCTCAGTTGCCTGGTGACCGGCCGGACCGCCGTGATGGACCGCTACTCCGCCTGCCAGTACGCCAGCATCCGGGCGCACGGTGGGCAGCGGTGGGAACGGCTGGCCCGGGCCGGCTACCGGGTCTTCCCCGCACCGCAGGTCACCTTCCTGCTCACCGTCGACCCGGTCGAGGCGTACCGGCGGATCGAGCGGCGGGGCGAGGACCACGAGACGATGGGTTGGCTGACCGCCGCCGACGCGGCCTACCGGTCGCTGCCCGAGTACCCGGGTTTCGTGGTGGTCGATGCCGGCGGCGGGCCCGACGAGGTGTCCCGGCGGATCCGCGCGCACCTGGCGCGCTGGTTGCCGCCGGAGGAGGCCGGGCCGGTGGTCGATGATCCGCCGGACGGCACCGGGCCGTCCGCCCCGCAGGCCGAAGGCGGGCCCCGGGAGCCGGTCGCCGCGCAGACCCGCCCGTAGACCGAGCCGATTCCACCGGACCGGCCGAGGCGCGCCAGGCTGCGCAAATGGGAGTCTGGGCCGGCACGCCCCCGGACCGGGGGATACTTCCTGTCGGATACGCGCGGTCGTGGTTGACGCTCGCGGCTCATGAAAGTAAGTTTCATCCGTGGCGAAAAGTCCGAAGATTTCCGCGAGTCACGAGCCGGGTGGACTGATCGTCCACATCAGTGGCCTGCTCCCGTCGCTGTCCCCCGCCGAGCAGCGGGTCGCCCGACTGGTCGTCGCCGACCCGGCCGATGCCGCCCGACGGACCATCACCGACCTCGCCACCGCCGCCGAGACCTCCGAGGCCACCGTCATCCGGTTCTGCCGGTCCGTCGGCATGGACGGCTACCCGCAGTTGCGGATCCGGCTCGCCGCCGAGGCCGCGCGCCGGATCGAGCCGCCGGACGCCCGGGTGGTCGGAGGGGACATCCCGCCCGGCGCCGACCTGGCCCAGATCATCGCCACCATCTCCTTCAACGACGCGCGGGCCGTCGAGGAGACCGCCGAGCAGCTCGACCCGGCCGTCTGCGAGCAGGTCGTCGAGGCGATCGTCAGCGCCGGCCGGATCGAGGTCTACGGTGCCGGCGCGAGCGGGTTCGTCGCCTCGGACTTCCAGCAGAAGCTGCACCGCATCGGTCGGGTCGCGTTCTCCTTCCCCGACGTGCACACCGCGCTGACCTCCGCCGCCCTGCTCGGCAGGGGCGACGTGGCGATCGGCATCTCGCACAGCGGCACCACCTCCGACGTGATCGAGGTGCTCGAACAGGCCCGCTCCCGGGGTGCGGTCACCGTCGCGCTGACCAACTTCCCCCGCTCGCCGATCACCGAACGGGCCGACTTCGTCCTCACCACCGCCGCCCGCGAGACGACCTACCGGTCCGGGGCGATGGCCAGCCGGCTCGCCCAGCTCACCGTGGTGGACTGCCTCTTCGTCGGGGTGGCCGCCCGCAACCGGACCCGGACCCGGCGGGCGCTGGAGGTCACCGCCGAGGCGGTGCGAACACGCCGGGTCGGCGGCGGTCGGAGGCGCTCGTGACCGCCGGTCGGGTCGGGCCGGACGACGTGGTGGGGCAGCGGGGCGGCGAGGGCGTGGTCGACCTGCGGCCGGTGGTCCGCGTCGGCGCTCCGACCGAACAGCGCAACCCGCACAGCACCGACCTCGACCTGATGTCGACCCGGGACGTGCTCACCGTGATCAACGACGCCGACCGGCGGGTGCCGGCGGCGGTGGCCGCCGTCCTGGACGAGATCGCGGTGACCGTCGACCTCGCGGTGACCGCACTGCGCGGCGGGCACCGGGTGCACTACTTCGGGGCCGGCACCTCCGGCCGCCTCGGGGTGATCGACGCCGCCGAACTGGCCCCCACCTTCAACTCCCCACGCGGCTGGTTCTGCGCCCACCTGGCCGGCGGGCCGGACGCGATGTGGCAGGCCGTGGAGGACGCCGAGGACG
>NZ_JBMDWU010000257.1:0-31800 GCF_048594385.1 Micromonospora sp.
GGGGGGGGGCGGGGGGGGGGTGGGGGGGGGGGGGCGGCGGCGGGGGGACCGGGGCCCCGGGGCGGGCCACCGCGCCGACGACCCGGGTGGAGGCGTAGAGGCCGGACCACCGCACCTGGGAGATCTTGACCACGTCCCCGCTGCGCGGTGCCTGCACCATCCGCCCGTTGCCGATGTACATCGCGACGTGGTGGATGGTCGTCCAGCTGCTACCCGAGGCGAAGAAGAGCAGGTCGCCGGGGAGCAGGGCGCTCTGCGAGACCGTCCGGCCACGGGTGGCGTAGTACTGGTCGCGGGCGACCCGGGGGAGGTCGTAGTAGCCGGCCGACCGGTAGGCCGCCCACATCAGACCGGAGCAGTCGAACCGGTCCGGGCCCTCGGCCGCCCAGAGGTACGGGTCGCCGAGCTGCGCCAGCGCGTACCGCACGGCGGCGAGCGCCTGCGGGCTGGCGTTCAGGCCGCTGCTGCTCTGTCCCTCGACGTACGCCGACCCGAGCTTCTGCTCGGCGGCCTCCTGCTGCTTCTCCAGGGCGATGAGCTGCGCCTGGTTGTCGGCCCGCAGCTTGGCGATCTTGGCATCGTTGTCGCGCAGCGCCTTCTGCACCGCGGCGAACTGTTCCTCGGCGCGCCGGACCCGGTCGGTGGCGGCGGTGACCGCCTGGGCGGCGACCTGCTCGGCCGTACGGGCGCGGGAGAGTTCGCCGGCCGCCGCCGTGGTCTCGCCGTCGGCCTGCTCGCCCCGGGAGACCCGTTGCAGGACGCTCAGCCCGTGCAGGTCGCGGGCGAACTCGCCGGGCGGCAGGGCGGCGGCGGCCTTGAAGGCGTTCGCGGCGACGGCGTTGGCCTGCTGCTCGGCCACGGTCAGCGCGCCCCGGGCCCGGGTCAGCTCGCTCTGCACGCCGGTGAGCTGCACCCGGGCGTCGTCGCGCTGCTTCTCAAGCTGGAGGAGCTGGTCGGCGAGCTGGCCGTTCTGCGCGGTCAGCGTGTCGATCTGGGACAGCAGCGGGCTGGTCGGCAGGCCGCCGACGGGCGCGGTCGGGCTGCCGGGCTGGCCGACGGTCGGGTAGCCGGGGGCCGCCGCGCCGGGCAGTTGCAGCGAGCCGGTCGCCACCGGCCGGGAACCGGTGTCCGGGACGGTGTTGGGCAGGGCCGGGTCGGCGTAGACCGGGGTGGCCAGGGCCATCGCGGCGACCGCGCCGAGCAGGGCCGACCAGAGCGCCGGACGCAGCACCGGGGAGATCACCGGAACCCGTCGTCGCTGCCGTCGCCTGTGCCCGCTGTCGACCATTCCGCTCCCTGATGCCGCGTGATGGTGCCACCGCGTGAGGTGGGGCGCGGCGACCCGGAACGCCGCCGGTGTGCGCCGCGTCCCATCCTGTCTTACCGCACCGGGACAACGATGTCGATGCGGTAGCAGCTTGGAGAACCCTGGGAGTACGGGTGAGGTAGGTCGCTGGCGGTGCCCGTCCTGCCGACCTGTCGGTCGTCCGACGTAGGCTCGATCGGGACCGCAGGTGGAAGGGACGTGGCTTTTCGATGGACGCCGGACTCAAGCGTGAGCTCGAAGAGAAGGTGTACGCGGGGGAGCGACTGACCCGCTCGGACGGGATCGCCCTCTACGAGAGCGACGACCTGACCTGGTTGGGCCGGCTGGCCCACCACCGGCGTACCGAGTTGAACGGCGAACGGGTGATGTTCAACGTCAACCGGCACCTCAACCTGACGAACGTCTGTTCCGCCTCGTGTGCGTACTGCTCCTTCCAGCGCAAGCCGGGCGAGAAGGACGCGTACACGATGCGTATCGAGGAAGCGGTCCGTAAGGCCAAGGAGATGGAGGACGAGCAGCTCACCGAGTTGCACATCGTCAACGGCCTGCACCCCACCCTGCCCTGGCGCTACTACCCCAAGGTGCTGCGCGAGCTGAAGGCGGCGCTGCCCAACGTCAAGCTCAAGTGCTTCACCGCGACCGAGGTGCAGTGGTTCGAGAAGATCAGCGGCCTGTCGGCCGACGAGATCCTCGACGAGCTGATGGACGCCGGCCTGGAGTCGTTGACCGGTGGCGGCGCGGAGATCTTCGACTGGGAGGTCCGCCAGCACATCGTCGACCACAACTGCCACTGGGAGGACTGGTCGCGGATCCACGCGCTGGCCCACGCCAAGGGCATGAAGACGCCGGCGACGATGCTCTACGGCCACATCGAGGAGCCCCGGCACCGGGTCGACCACGTGCTGCGGCTGCGCGAGTTGCAGGACGAGACCGGCGGGTTCGCGGTCTTCATCCCGCTGCGCTACCAGCACGACTTCGTCGACTCGGCGGACGGCAAGATCCGTAACCGGATCCAGGCGCGCACCACGATGGCGTCGCCGGCCGAGTCGCTCAAGACGTTCGCGGTCTCCCGGCTGCTGTTCGACAACGTCCCGCACCTGAAGAACTTCTGGGTGATGCACGGCCTGTCGGTGGCCCAGCTCTCGCTCAACTTCGGCGTGGACGACCTGGACGGCTCGGTCGTCGAATACAAGATCACCCACGATGCCGACTCGTACGGCACCCCGAACACCATGCACCGCGACGACCTGCTCAACCTGATCTGGGACGCCGGTTTCCAGCCGGTGGAGCGGGACACCCGCTACAACGTGGTCCGCGAGTACGACCGGGCGCCGTCGCTTTCGTCTCGGCGTGCCGAGCCGCAGCAGGTCTGGGCCTGACCCGGCCGTATGCTCGTCACACCATGACCGGACAGCAGCCGACCGCGCAGCAGCGCAGCGGGTTTCCCCGCCGGGACGCCGAGGGACGCATCCTGACCCTGGGCGACCTGCTCGGGGTGAGCCTGGCCGGTTGGGTGATCGGCGTGCTGGCACTGGTGCTCTTCGACTGGGCGTTCGCGGTGGCCGGCGCGGGCGACTTCGGCCGTACCAACGGCTGGCTGGCGGTGATCCTGCCGGCCTGGCTGTTCTGGGACGACTTCCGGGCCTGGGACTTCGGTGCGGCCCGGGTGGTGGCGGCCCTGTCCGCCGCGGTGGTCGCGGTGCTCGCCGGGCTGCTGGTGGCGGGCCTTGCGTCCGGGCTCGCGCCGCTGCTCACCGGCGGGCTGGCCGCACTCGCGTTCACCGTCGGGTACGCGGTCCTCTGGTTCCAGGGCGTGCACTGGCTGGCCCGACGCACGGGCTGAACCACCGGTGTCGGAGCCCCGACGCAGAAGCAGGAAATGGGGAAAGACATGAGCGCGAGGAGTGAGCGGGTTGTGCGAGCCCCGCAGTCGCGGCTCAAGGCGGTCCGGTGAGCGCGGCGGTCAAGTACACGTTGGCCCGGATCGGGCTGTTCCTGCTGGTCGTGGTGGCACTGTGGCCGGTCGGGATGAACCTGTTCCTCAAGCTCATGGTGGCATTGATCTTCTCGGCCGCCGCGTCGTTCTTCCTGCTTCGGGGCTGGCGGGACCAGATGGCCGAGGAGGTGGCCGCCGCCGCGGAGCGGCGTCGGGCGGAGAAGGAGCGGCTGCGTTCCGCGCTGGCCGGCGACGACCACCCCGTCGAGGGTGACCCCCGCCCCTGACCTCCCGCCCCCGCCCTTGACCTCGCCCCTGACCCCCCTCGCCCCCGCCCCCTGACCCCCCGCCCGACCCGCGCACTCGTTCGTGCCCTGCGCGGTCGCGCACTGCCCGGCCCGCAGCGGTCGCGCGCCCCGCTGCGCGGCCGGGGCGACTCAGAGATCCACTCCAGAGCAGCGAAGGATCGGTATCACTGAGCAGTGATACCGCTACTTCAGCTCACCTGAGTGGATCTCTCGGCCGACCGGGGCGGATCTGGGCCTGGCCGGGCGAGAAATCCAGTCAGGGGCGGGCCAGTGGCGGTATCGCCGAGTGGTGATGCCGCTGTTTCGGCCCCTGAGCACATCGCTTCGAGGCTGGCCCGGGTGGATCTGGGCCTTGGCGGCCAAGATCCACTCTAGGGTGGCGAAGTAGGGGTGTCGCCGGGCGGTGATGCCGCTACTTCGGCCCACGGGGGGTCGATCATCCGACCGGCCGACTGCGGCCGCCGCCCACCCGCCCGACGGGATCTCGGGCGGGTGGGGGCGGGGGTCACCAGTTGGTCGAGCCGGGGACGACCGGCCAGGGGCGGTCGGTCGGCTTGATCAGGTAGGCGATGCCGCCCGATCCGCCGGCCACCGTGCCGTCGGCCCGGTGCCGCTTGGTCCGTAGCCAGATCTGCTCGAACTGGTCGCGTCGGTAGACGTTGCGCACCTCGGCGTTGGACGCGGACGCCGGGTCGTTGACGATCACGTCGCCGTCGGCGGTGAAGCCGACGATCACGAACAGGTGCCCGGAGGTGCCGTAGTTCGACCCGTCCAGCTCGGTGTCGAGGAAGGACTGCGAGGTGACCACGGGGATGCCGGCGCGGATGAAGCGTTCCGCCTCGTCGAGGGAGTGCAGCCGGGTGACCCGGGCCTCGATGCCGGGGAAGCTGGCGGCGTACGCGGTGTTGAACGGCCAGTTGCCCGCGCCCTCGTACTCGTTGTCCCAGGTCATCCGGGCGGCGTGGACGACCTGCGGGTCGGGGTGGCCGGGGTCGATCCAGGACAGGTCGGCCGCAGACGGGAGCTTGCCGTAGTACTCCAGCACCATCGTGGTGGACGTCGGGCTGCACCAGACCTGGCCGCCGCCGCCCCACTCGGGGTAGCTGCCCCGGTGGATCATCTGGGAGCGGGCCGGCACCGGCAGTTCGGTGCCCCAGGCGATGCCACCCCGGCTCGGCGGGACGGTGAACCGGTCGGGCACGTGTGAACTCATCGCGCCGAGCATCTGGACCCGGGGCGCTGCGGCCTGGCCGGGTGCGCGGTAGAGGGTCAACCGGAGCTGGTACGACCGCAGCAGCACCCCGGCGTCCGCGTCGTCGATGGCGAACGTGTCGGTCCACACGCTGGACCAGGGGTCGCCCTGACCGTCCAGGGTGGCCCTCCCGATGTCCCCGTCGCCGGAGGCCCAGCGGGCCATGACGTACCACGGGGTGTGGTCGCCGGTGGAGTAGGTGCCCTGGAGTTCGACCTGGAGCCAGGTGCCGGCGGGGGTGTCGGCGTTCCAGGAGGCGACCAGTTCGGTGGCGTCGAAGCCGATCGGGGTGGGCGGGGAGGTCCAGGTGGCGTATTCCCAGGTGCGGGTGGTGCCGGTGTGTTCGTCGGTGAACTCGGTGGTGCCGGCGGGGCGGCCGATGGTGAGACCGGCGTCGTGGCCGGGTACGGCGTGGGTGCCCCGGTGGGTGCCGGCCCGCCAGTCGGGGTACCGGGACCACTCCTGGAAGGTGATCTGCTCGTCGTGCCCACCGGCGGGCGGACGGTCCCCGGCGGGTGGGTGCGCTCCGGTGGGCGGGTGCGTGCCGGTGGGTGACGGGCCGCCGGCCCGGACGGGTGCGGTGCTGGCGAGCAGGGTGAGGGTGGCGACGCCGACCAGGGCGACCGTGCGCAGGACTCTGCTGGACATGGCAACTCCGCAGGGTGGGGAATCGTTGCCGTTCACTGCTCCGCTTGGCAGGAAGTTTCGCCAGAGGGTGGCGTTAGGAAAACCATTGCCGATATGACGATCCGGTCGGGATGGTTGGAGATAGTCACAGATATTGATATGACCATGTGACTGCTGGTGGAGTGGGCGCACAACGGGATACCCCGTACCCCGAGGAGGATGTCCATGGCCTTCCGCACCTCCCCCTTCCGGCGTCGCCTGGCGCTCGCCGTCGTCGCCGGCCTCGGCCTCACCGCCGTCGCCACCGGGCCGGTCGCCGCCCGCCCGGCCCCGGAGCCCGAGCCCACCGCCGTCAGCTACCGCGTGCTGGGTCCGCGTACCCTCGCCGACCGCAACGCGGTCGCCCGCACCGGCGCGGCCATCGACTCCGCCGAGCACGGCGTGCTGTACGTCTCGGCCAACCGGTCCGAGGCCGCCGCCATCACCCGGCTCGGCTTCCGGCTGGAACGGGAGGTCGAGCCGGCCCCCGCCGAGGGTGCCCGCGCCAACGCCTTCCCGCCGGCCGACTCGAACTACCACGACTACGCCGAGCTGACCACCGTGGTCAACCAGGTGGTCGCCGACCACCCGGCGATCGCCCGCAAGATCAGCATTGGTCGGTCGTACGAGGGCCGCGACCTGATGGCGGTGAAGATCTCGGACAACGTCGGCACCGACGAGGCCGAACCGGAGATCCTGTTCAACTCCCAGCAGCACGCCCGCGAGCACCTGACCGTCGAGATGGCGATCTACCTGCTGAACCTGTTCACCGACAGCTACGGCAGCGACTCGCGGATCACCAGCATCGTCAACTCCCGGGAGATCTGGATCGTCCCCACGGTCAACCCGGACGGCAGCGAGTACGACATCGCCACCGGCTCCTACCGGTCCTGGCGCAAGAACCGGCAGCCCAACAGCGGTGCGGCGGCGGTCGGCACCGACCTCAACCGCAACTGGGGCTACAACTGGGGCTGCTGCGGCGGCTCGTCCGGCACGCCGTCGTCGAGCACCTACCGGGGGCCGTCCGCCTTCTCCGCGCCGGAGACCAAGGCGCTGCGGGACTTCGTCAACAGCCGGGTCGTCGGCGGGGTGCAGCAGATCAAGGCCAACATCGACTGGCACACCTACTCGCAGCTGGTGCTCTGGCCGTTCGGCTACACCACGGCGAACACCCCCAGCGGGATGACCGCCGACCAGTACAACACCTTCGCCACCCTCGGGCAGCGGATGGCGGCCACCAACGGCTACACCCCCGAGCAGTCCAGCGACCTCTACATCACCGACGGCGACAGCCTCGACTGGATGTGGGCGACCCACAAGATCTGGGCGTACACCTTCGAGATGTACCCCGGGTCGTCCGGGGCCGGCGGCGGTTTCTACCCACCCGACGAGGTGATCCCCGCGCAGACCTCCCGCAACAAGGAGGCGGTGCTGCTCCTGTCCGAGTACGCCGACTGCCCCTACCGGGTGATCAACAAGCAGAGCACGTACTGCTGAGTTACCGGACGTCATTCCCGGGTGGGGTCCCGTAAGCCCCCGACGGGGCCCCACCCACCCCCTCCCGTCCGGACGATCTTCGCTGGTGGTGCGCTACCGTGGCACCCGATCGACCGCAGCGAAGCCGGTGCGAAACCGGCGCTGTCCCGCAACTGTGATGACCCACCCAGGCTCCCCGCCCCGCGCCGGAGCCGCCGCGACGCCCGGCCCGACGTGGCCGGCGTCGCCGTGTGTGGGGACGAGCCAGGTCGCCTGCGGTCGGTCGCGACACGCGCTCTCGAGGAAGGGCGCCTCGCGGACGGGCGCGCACCACGCTCCCTGTCGGCGAAGCACGCTCCTCGACCGACAGGAGGCCAGATGTCCCGACGTACCCCCCGGCTGTTCGCCGCGACCCTCGCGGTGGCCGCCCTCGCCCTCGGCGCGTGCGCCGAGAAGACCTCCGACGACACCCCGGCCGCCGGCAGCAGCTCCGGCGCGGCGGCCTTCCCGGCCACGGTGGGCAACCTCACCATCGACAAGCGGCCCGAGAAGATCGTCTCGCTGTCGCCCACCGCGACCGAGATGCTCTTCGCCATCGGGGCCGGCAAGCAGGTCGCCGCCGTCGACGACCAGTCGAACTACCCGGCCGACGCGCCCAAGAGCGAACTGTCCGGCTTCCAGCCGAACGCCGAGGCGATCGCCGGCAAGAACCCCGACCTGGTGGTCCTCGCCAACGACACCAACAAGATCATCGCTCAGCTCACCGCACTGAAGGTTCCGGTGCTGCTCACCCCGGCCGCCGCCACCCTCGACGACACCTACCGGCAGCTCACCGACCTGGGCACCCTCACCGGCCACCCGACCGAGGCGGCCGACGTCACCGCCCGGATGAAGGACGAGATCGGCAAGCTGACCAAGGACCTGCCGCAGCGGTCGACGAAGCTGACCTACTACCACGAGCTGGGGCCGGAGCTGTACAGCGCGACCAGCAAGACCTTCATCGGCTCGATCTACGCGCTGGCCGGCCTGGAGAACATCGCCGACGCCTCCGACGCCGACGGCAAGAACGGCGGATACCCGCAGCTCTCCCAGGAGGTCATCGTCAAGGCGAACCCCGACTTCGTCTTCCTCGCCGACGTCAAGTGCTGCCAGCAGAGCGCCGACACGGTCAAGGCCCGCAGCGGCTGGGCCGGCGTCACCGCCGTCAAGAACAACCAGGTCGTCGCGCTCGACGACGACGTCGCCTCGCGCTGGGGCCCGCGCGTGGTCGACCTGCTCCGGTCGATCGTCGACGCCACCGCCAAGGTACCGGCGTGACGGTCCGGTGACCGTGCGGTCCACCACACCCGCACCGGCCGGGACGCGCGACGCGTCCCGGCCGGCCCGCGTCACCGGTACGCCCCGGCCGGCCGGACTGCGCAAGCGCTGGCTCGCCGCCGGGGTGCTCGCCGTGCTGGTGGCCCTGGTCGCCGGGGTGTCCCTCGGCCCGGTCAGCCTGCCGCCCGGCAGCGTCGCCGCCGAACTGCTCAACCTGCTGCCCGGGGTACGCCTCGACAGCGGGCTCACCGAACGCGAGATCGCGATCGTCACCGAGCTGCGGCTGCCCCGGGTGGTGCTCGGCCTGCTCGTCGGCGGCATGCTCGCCCTGGCCGGTGGCTGCTACCAGGGGGTGTTCCGCAACCCGTTGGCCGACCCGTACCTGCTGGGGGTGGCGGCCGGCGCGGGGTTCGCGGTGACCGCGGTGATCACGCTGGGCGGCGTCGGGGCGGGCGGGGCGCTGACCGGGATGCCGGTCACCATCCCGCTCGCCGCGTTCGTCGGCTCGCTCGGTGCGGTCGCCCTGACGTACCTGCTCGGGGCGGCCGGCGGGCGGGACCGTTCCCCGGCCACCCTGATCCTGGCCGGGGTCGCGGTGTCCGCGTTCCTCGCCGCCGGGCAGACGTACCTGCTGCAACGGCACTCCGACAGCATCCAGCAGGTCTACTCCTGGCTGCTCGGCCGGCTCGGCACCGCCGGCTGGGGTGACGTGCGGCTGATCCTGCCGTACTTCGTGCTGACCACCGTGGTGGTGCTGCTGCACCGGCGGGAACTCGACGTGCTCTCCGTCGGCGACGACGAGGCGAGCGGCCTCGGGCTGCACCCGCAACGTTCCCGCTACCTGTTGATCGCCGCCGCCTCGCTGGGGACAGCCGCGGCGGTCTCCGCCTCGGGGCTGATCGGCTTCGTCGGGATAATCGTGCCGCACACCGTACGGCTGCTGGCCGGGTCGAGCCACCGGGTGATCCTGCCGCTGTCGCTGCTCTTCGGCGGGGCGTTCCTGGCGCTGACCGACGTGGTCGCCCGGACCGCCGCCGCCCCCGCCGAGATCCCGATCGGCGTGGTCACCGCCCTGCTCGGCGGCCCGTTCTTCGTCCTGGTCCTGCGCACCGCCCGCCGGGTGTTCCCGTGAGCGCGAGGAGTGAGCCGGTTTTGCGAGCCCCGCAGTCGCGAACAGAGATAGTCCCGTGACTTTACCGGCGGTGCAGGTGCGGGGGCTGCACGTGCGGCTCGGTGGGGAGGTGATCCTGGCCGGCGTCGACCTGACGGTCGCCGCGGGCGAGTGGGTCACCGTGATCGGGCCGAACGGCGCCGGCAAGTCGACCCTGCTGCGCGCCGTCGGCGGCCTGCTGCCCGCCCCGGACGCGGTCTCCCTCTTCGGTACGCCGTCCGGCGCACTGCGTCGCCGGGAGCGGGCCCGGGTGGTGGCGACGGTGGCGCAGTCCCCGGTGGTGCCGGCGGGGATGTCGGTGTTCGACTACGTCCTGTTGGGGCGTACCCCGTACATCGCGCCGCTGGGCCGGGAGTCGGCGGCCGACCTGGCGGTCGTGCACGACGTCCTCGACCGGCTGGACCTGACCGGGTTCCACGGGCGGGAGCTGGCCACCCTCTCCGGTGGGGAGCGGCAGCGGGTGTTCCTGGCCCGTGCCCTCGCCCAGGGCGCCACCCTGCTGCTGCTGGACGAGCCGACCAGCGCGCTGCAAATCGGTCACCAGCAGGAGGTGCTGGAGCTGTGCGACCAGCTCCGCCGGACGCACGGCCTCACCGTGCTCGCCACCATGCACGACCTCTCCGTCGCCGGCGAGTACGCCGACCGGATGGTGCTGCTCGCCGACGGCCGGGTCGTCGCGGCGGGCCCGCCCGACGAGGTGCTCACCGAGGAGTTGCTGTCCCACCACTACCGGGCCCGGGTCCGGGTCGTCCCCGGCGACCACGGCCCGCTGGTGGTGCCGAGCCGCCCCGGCCCGCCGCGTCCCTGACCTGTGGCGTCACCGTCGTCAGGTGGGGTCGGTGGCGGGGCGGAGCAGGGAGAACCGGGCACCTCCGGGGTCGCGCAGGGTGCTCCGGCGGCCCAGCAGGGGGTCCCGGGGCGGGGCGAGGATGGTGCCGCCGAGGGTGGTGGCGCGGGCGGCGGTCGCGTCCACGTCGGCCACCGCGAAGAACACCGACCAGTACGCCGGCCGTGCCGGGTCGGGGGTGGGCAGCATCCCGGCCACGATCCGGGCCCCGCACCGCCAGCCGGTGTAGCCGGGTCCTCCGGCGGGTTGTTCCTCCGGGTGCCAGCCGAAGACCAGTTCGTAGAAGACCTTCGCGCCCTCCGGGTCGGGGCTGACCAGCTCGTTCCAGCACATCGCCCCGGGGGCGTCGAGCAGTTCCGCGCCGGGCATCCGCATCTGCTGCCAGACGCTGAACACCGCGCCGGCCGGGTCTGCGAAGACCGCCATCCGGCCGGCGTGCAGGACGTCGAACGGGGTGACCAGCACCTGCCCGCCGGCCGCCTCGACCCGGGTGGTGACCAGGTCGGCGTCGTCGGTCGCCACGTACGTCGACCAGACCGGCGCCCGGTCCGGGTCGGCCGGTGGGCCGGCGCCCGCCACCGCCCGGCCGTCCCGGTGGAAGGTGGTGTAGCCGGCCCGCTCGGGTTCGGGTGCGATCCGGCCGGTCCAGCCGAACAGTTCCGGGTAGAACCGCCGGGCGGCGTCCAGGTCGGCGGTCGCCAGGTCGGTCCAGCAGGGCGTGCCCGCGGCGACGGTGCGCACGTCGACCCCTCTCGGCTGTGGGGCGTACGGGTGGACGCCCTGCCGGCATCGTGGCACCGGGCGGCGGCCACCGGGCCGAACCGGCGTACAGGTCAACTGAACCGGCGACCCTCGTCCCGGCGGTACGCCCAGCCGGAGACCGTGGCGAGCAGCACGATCCAGACCCCGAGCATGGCCAGGGCGAGCGGGTCGGGTCGCCAGTCGCCGACCGCCGCCCACATCAGCTCGACCGCGCCCCGGGTGGGCAGGAAGGGGGCGATCGTCTGGATGAAGCCGGGCGCGTCGCCCGGCGCGGAGAGCAGGCCGCCGCCGAAGGCCAGCGGGAAGAAGATGACCTGCGCGACGACGATCGCCGCCTTGCTCGGCAGCGAGTAGCCGATGGCGAGCCCCAGCAGGGTGAACGGCACCGACACCACGGCCACGGTGGCCGCGCCGAGCAGCAGCCCGACCGGGGTGACCCGGGCGGCCGTGGCGACCGCCGCGATGACCACGACGGGCAGCATCGACAGGTACGTCAGCACCAGCCCGGCCAGGATCCGCCCGGCCAGCCGGGGTCCCGGCCCGGCCGGCAGGGTCCGGGTGTACGGGTTCCACGGCTGGTCGCGGTCCTCGGCGACGCCGACGCCGTACTGGAAGATGTTGGCGCTCATCACCGCGAAGGTGACCATCGCGGCGGTGGCGTAGGTGGCGCCGGTCGGGTCGTCCCCGGCGAACGGGACGACGAAGAAGAGCATCGCGGCGGCGGGGAAGAACGCGCTGCCGACCACGGCGACGGGGATGCGGAGGGTCTCCAGGAGTTGGTAGCGGGCGTGGACCAGGGTGAGCGGCACGGCGTCGACTCCTCAGGCGGTGGGTCGGGCGCCGACGGCGGCGCTCGTGGTGGTGGCCGGGTCGGCGGTGATGGCGAGGAACGCCTCTTCCAGCGAGGTGGGGCGGACCTCCAGCTCGCGGAACGTCACCCCGGCGGTGACCAGGTCGCGGACCAGTTGGTCGGCGTCGGTGGTGAGCAGGTGGGTACGCCCCTCGGTGTGTTCGGTGGCGACCACGCCCGGCAGCGCGGGCAGGTCGTCGGTGACGAGGCTGACCCGGCGGACGCCGACGATGCCCCTGATCGCGTCGGTGCTGTCGTCGGCGAGCACCCGGCCCTGCCCGAGCACCACGACCCGCTGCGCCAACGCTTCGACCTCTTCGAGGTAGTGGCTGCTCAGCAGCACCGTCCCGCCGTCGGCGTGGAACGACCGGATGGCCTCCCACAGGGTGTGCCGGGCCTCGACGTCCAGCCCGGTGGTCGGCTCGTCGAGGACGACCAGCCGGGGCCGGCCGACGAACGCCAGCGCGACGGCGAGCCGACGCCGCTGCCCGCCGGAGAGCCCGCCGGTCTGCCGTCGCATCTGGTCGGTGAGGCCGAACCGGTCGAGCAGTTCACCCCGGGGCACCGGGTCGGGGTAGTGCGCGGAGACGAAGTCGACCACCTCGCCGACCCGGAGGGTGCCGGGCAGGCCGGTCTCCTGCGGGGTGACCCCGAGTTGTTGTCGGGACGCCGGCCGGCGGGGGTCGCCGCCGAAGAGTTCGACCCGCCCGGCGGTGGGGCGGCGCAGGCCGACCAGCAGGTTGATCAGGGTGCTCTTGCCGGCGCCGTTCGGCCCGAGCAGGCCGACGAGTTCGCCGGTGGAGACGGTCAGGTCGGCCCGGTCGAGGGCGAGGACGTCGCCGTACCGGCGGGTGGCCTGGTCGGCATGGGCGAGGATCATCGGGGCTCCCGGGGGTCGGCGGGGTCGAGCAGGGCGCGGATGTTCTCGGTGTACTCCTCGAACGCCCGCCGTCCGCGCCGGCTGAGCCGGACCAGGGTGGTCGGGGTGCGTCCGCGGTGGGTCTTGTCGATCTCGACGTAGCCGGCGTCCCCCAGCTTGCGCAGGTGCACGGAGAGGTTGCCGGCGGTCATCGCGAGCAGTTCCTGCAGGCGGGGGAAGGTGATCCGGTCGCCGTCGGCGAGGGTGGCCAGGGTGACCACCACCCGCAGCCGGGCCTGGGCGTGGATGACCGGGTCGAGTTCGCTCATCCGTGCCGCCGCCGGGCGAGCGCGCCGGCCACCAGCAGTCCTCCGCCGCCGGCGACGGACACCACCAGGGCGTGCCAGCCGGGGCCGGCGACGACACCGACGATGTTGACGACGGTGAGCCAGACGCCGAGGCGGTACAGGGTGCGGTCGAGCCAGATCGCGCCGCCGGCCATGTGCAGGGCACCGGTCAGCCCCACCGACAGCGCCGACCAGAGCAGCCCGGCGAGGTCGGACGGAAGGCTGTCGGTGACCCGGCCGATCACCACGGACAGGCCGAAGAACCCGAGGCCCCAGGCTGTGCCGTACCACCTGCCGCGCAGGGCCGACTCGCCGGCGACGTGCCGGTAGGCGCGGGCGCTGCCCACCCCGAAGACCACGGCGGCGGCGACGAGCAGCACGAAGAGCACGGTCAGCGGCAGCCAGGCGGGCATCGGGACGATGGTGCGGCCGTCGGGGGAGAACCGCAGGAAGTAGACCCCGAAGCCGATCAGCCAGGCGAACCCCCACGGCCAGTAGTGCACCCGTGGGTCGGGTTCGAGCCGGCGGACGGTGCTGGCCCGTTGCTCACGGATCAGCCGCATCGCGGCGGCGGCGTCGATGGGGGCGTCGTCTTCGGGGGTCATGCAAACTACTTTAAAACACAAAGTCGAGCCGCCGGTCGTCCGGGTCGGCCACCGGACAGCAGGGCCCGACCCGACAGCGTCCGGTGGGCCGTCCAGCGCAGATGCGGTCAGGCCGACGTGCAGGTGCGGTCAGGCCGGCGTCGGGCCGTCCGGGGGATCGGCCAGCGGGGCGGGCAGCGGGGCGGTGTGCAGCACCGACAACCGCGACACCGCGCGGGTCAACGCCACATAGAGGCGGTGCAGGCCACGCGGCTCGGCGGCCACGATCGCGGCCGGCTCGACCACCACCACCTGGTCGTACTCCAGGCCCTTGACCAGGGTCGCGGGGACGACGGTGACCCGCGCCGAGGCCGCCACGACGTCGGCGGTCGCGGTCGGCACCGAGGCGTCGGCGAGCGCCGCCCGCAGCCCGGCCACCGCGTCGTCGGCGGCGATCACCCCGACCGAACCGTCGTGCCCGAGCGCCGCGCGCACCTCGGCCACCGTCGCCGCCACCAGGTCGGTCACGGTACGCACGTCGAGCGCACCGTCGCGGCGCAGCGACACCGCCGGTGGTACGTCGACCGCCAGCGCCGGCAGCAGCCGGTTGGCGAACGCGACCACCGCGGCGGGCACCCGGAACCCGACGCTCAGCGGCACCACCACCGCGTCCGGCTTGCCCAGGTGGGCCAGGGACTCCCGCCAGTCGCTCGCCGCCCACGGCGCGGTGCCCTGGGCCAGGTCGCCGAGCAGGGTGATCGAACCGTGCTCGCTGCGCCGGGCGATGGCCCGGCACTGCATCGGCGAGAGATCCTGCGCCTCGTCCACGACGACGGGCCCGCAGCCGGCGGGCCGTTCGATCAGCCCGGCCGCCTCGTCGATCAGCACCGTGTCGGCGGCGGTCCACCGGGTCGCCTTCGGCGTCCGGCCGAGCTTCGTGCCCGCCGCGCCGGCCCCCGACCGGCTCCTGACCGGCCCGGCACCGGTCGGGTCGGTGCCGGTCGGATCGGTGGGCGTCGCGTTGCCGCGCAGCAGGGCCTGCTCGTCGGCGGTGAGCAGGCCGTCGGCGGCGGCGGCGAGGACGGCCGGGTCGCCGAGCACCGAGTGCACCAGGCCCTCCGGGGTGAGCGCCGGCCAGGCCGCGTCGAGGAAGGCGGTCACCGGGCGGGCCCTGCCCATCCGGCGCAGCCAGGCGTCGCCCGGCGACTCGGCCCGGCGGGCCTCGGCCTGGCGCTGCAACAACCCGACCACCCGGGCCCGGACCCGCTCCCGCCCGGTGTCGTACGGCAGGCCCTCCCGCCGCGTCTCCTCGATCACCCGGTGCAGCGGCTCCAGCCCGATCCGCCAACGGAACGACCCGTCCGACACCATGATCGGCTCGGTCGGCGCGGTGATCCGCTGGTCCGCCGCCCGACGCAGCACCCCGGCCATCCGGGGATCGTGCTTGAGGGCGGCGACCGCCGGATCGTCGACCGCCCGGACGGGCACCCGGGCGACCAGGTCCTCCACGGTGGCCTGGGCCACCTCGACCTCGCCGAGGGCGGGCAGCACCGCCGCGATGTACGCAAGGAACGCCCGGTTCGGGCCGACGATCAGCACCCCGGCCCGGCGCAGCCGCTCCCGGTGCAGGTAGAGCAGGTACGCGGCGCGGTGCAGCCCGACCGCCGTCTTGCCGGTGCCCGGCGCTCCCTGGACGCAGATCGAGTCGGCCAGGTCCGCCCGGACCAGTTCGTCCTGCTCGGGCTGGATGGTCGCGACGATGTCCCGCATCGGCCCGACCCGGGGGCGTTCGATCTCGGCGGTGAGGATGCGGCTGGCCGTGCCCAGCTCCTCACCCCGGTCCAGGTGCTCGTCCTCGAAGCTGGTCAGCGTTCCGGCGTTGAACCCGAACCGCCGTCGTACCGCGATGCCCTGCGGGTCCCGGGCGCTGGCCCGGTAGAACGAGCGGGAGACCGGGGCCCGCCAGTCCAGCACCAGTGGTTCGCCCCGGTCGTCGGTGACGTGCCGCCGGCCGACGTGGTAGCCGCGCCCGGCGTGCTCCGGGTCGGCGGGGCCGAAGTCCAGACGGCCGAAGAAGAGCGCGGTGGTCGGGTCGTCGGCCAGCTCGGCGACCCGTCGGGCCAGGTGCCGGCCGAGCTGCTCGGCGGTGTACGCGTCCCCGGCGACCTTGTCACCGGTGGCGAAGAGCGACTCGGCGCGGTCGCGCATCCGGCGCAGGGCGAGTCGGGAGGTCTCCAGGTGGGCCTGCTCGGTGCTGAGTTCCGTTTCGAGGTGGGTGGGTGCCGGGTCTGCTGGTACGGGGCGGCTTCTGCCGCGTTCGTCGGTTGCGGGCACGGTGATCCTCTTCGGCGGTCTCGATCGGCTCGCCCGCGTATCCAGGACAGGTCCCTGGCGCGTGGGGACGTCCGCTGCGGTGGCTACCTCACCACGGCCGTCGAGCGGTCAATCAGCCTACGCGCCGTCCAGCCCCCATCTCCACCTGATTCCCCGCCCCGGTGTGGCGGCCGGTTGCTGGCCGGGGTCCCGGGCAGGCGGGATCATGGGGTCATGACCGAGCCGCACCCCGAGCCGCGCCGGATGACGATCAGCGACCCGCAGGTGATGAGGGCGCTGGCCCACCCGGCGCGGATCGCCATCATGGAGCACCTGAGCACCCGGGCGGGGGGCGGGACGGCCACCGAGTTGGCCGAGATCGCCGGGCTGTCGCCGAGCGCGACCAGCTACCACCTGCGGGCGTTGGCGAAGTTCGGCCTGGTCGAGCAGGCGCCCAGCCGGGGCGACGCGCGGGAACGGGTGTGGCGCACGTTCAGCCAGAGTTGGCTGGTCGAGGCCGGACAGGGGGCCGGCCCGGAGGCGCGGGCCGCCGAACAGGCCCTGGTCGAGGCGCACTCGGCCCGGGACGCCGAGCGGATGCGGACGTGGCTGCGGCACGCTGCCGACGAGCCCGCCGAGTGGTATGGCGGTGCCCTGTTCAGTGACTCGTTGTTGCTGCTCACCGCCGAGGAACTGGCCGGGCTGAACGACGCGGTGATGGCGTTGTTCGAGCCGTACCGGCAGCGGAACCGGTTGGCCGACCCGCCGGCGGACGCCCGGACGGTCGCGGCCCAGTACCGCACGATCCCCCTCTAAGACCCGGCCGGACGCGGGTACCGGTCGGCGGGAGCGGGGCTTGCCGTATTCAGTTGTGAAGGATTATTTTCGAAGTATGTCCTTCACAACTGACGGGTCGCGCTGGTCCGACGTCTGGATCGCCGCCACCGCCCGCGGCACCACCATGTGCGGGGACTTCCTCGCCGCCACCGCCCTGGCGCTGGCTCTCCAGTCCGCCGGGGCGAGCGGCCTGGCCGTCTCCGGGCTGCTGCTGGCGGCCACCCTGCCGCTGGTGCTGTGCGCGCCGCTGGCCGGTCGGCTCGCCGACCGGGTCGACAGCCGTGCCCTGCTGGTCACCGTCGGGTCGATCCAGGCGGTGATCTGCGTCCTGCTCGCCTTCGCCACGCAACCGGCGGTCGTCATCGGGCTGGTCGCCCTGCTCGCCTGCGGGCTCGCCGTCACCCAGCCCTGCCTGGCGGCGCTGCTGCCGGCGATGGTCCGCCCCGGCGACCTGCCCCGGGCCAGCGCCGTCAGCCAGACCGCCGGCTCACTCGGCGCCCTCGCCGGACCGGTGCTCGCCGGGCTGCTGGTCGGGGAGTTCGGCACCCGCGTACCGCTGCTGTTGGACGCCGTCAGCTACCTGGCGCTTGTCGGCGCGGGTCTGGCGTTGCGCACCCGGCGGGGCGGCCGGCGGACGGTAACCACGACCGTCGGCACCGGTCCCGCCCCGGCCTGGCGGCTGCGCGCGGACCCGCTGATGCTCGCCCTGGTGGTCAGCACGGCGGCGGTGATCACCGCGATCGGCGGCATCAACGTGATCGAGGTGTTCTTCATCCGGGAGACGCTGGACTCCTCGGCCACCGTCTACGGCCTGGTCGGGGCCGCGTGGATGGCCGGCATGCTGCCCGGCAGCTGGCTGGCCGCCCGGGTGGCCCGCCGGCTCACCGACGACGGCGCACTCGTCCACGGGGTGCTCGCCACGCTCGCCGGGTGCAGCCTGGTGGTGGTGCTCGCGGCGACCGTTCCGACGGCGGCGCTGCTGGTGCCGCTCTGGTTGATCGGCGGTGCGGCCAACGGCGGTGACAACGTCTTCGCCACCGTGTTGACCGCCCGGCGGGTGCCCGAGCCGCTGCGGGCCCGCGCGTACGCCGTCATCGGCGCGGCGGTCCAGGGCGGCTCGATGGCCGGCTACCTGCTCGGCGGCGCGCTGCTGGCGGTGCTCCCACCGCGCCCGCTGATCGCCGCCGCCGGGGTCGCCGGCCTGCTGGTGGTGCTGGCGTTCGTGCCGGTCGTCACCCGGGCGGTGCGTCACTCCCGCTCCGGCCCGCGCAGACCGACGCGGACCGGGGACGGGCCGCCGCTGTCGGAGGCCGCCGGACCGCCCCCGGTCGGGCACCCGGGGTCGGTGTCGGCCGGGGACGCGGACCCGTCGCGGGCCGGGAAGGGTGGGACGGTGCCGGGGGACACCGGGGCCGTGGTTGCCGGCCCGTCGGTCGGGGCAGGCCCTGCGACGAGGGGAGACGGTGCGGGGTTGACCACTGTCCGGGCCTCCCGGTGAGCCGGTACGGGCCGGCGGGGATACGGTCGGGGCATGGTTGAGCGTGTGGCACGTCCCCGGGTCGGGCACATCCAGTTCCTGAACTGCCTGCCGATCTACTGGGGGCTGATGCGTTCCGGCGCACTGCTCGACGTCGACCTGCACAAGGACTCGCCGGACCGGCTCAGTGCGGCGTTGGTCGCCGGTGACCTGGACATCGGCCCGATCTCCCAGGTGGAATACCTGCGGCACGCCGACGAGCTGCTGCTCCTGCCGGATCTGGCGGTGGGCAGCGACGGGCCGGTGCTCTCGGTCAACGTGGTCTCCACCCGGCCGCTGGCCGAGCTGGACGGCCGGCGGGTCGCGCTCGGCTCGACCTCGCGGACCGGGGTGCTGCTGGCCCAGCTCCTGCTCGCCGACCGGTACGGCGTCCACCCGGAGTACTTCCGCTGCCCGCCGGACCTGACCCAGATGCTGCTGGAGGCCGACGCCGGGGTGCTGATCGGTGACGTGGCGTTGCGCGCCCTCTACGAGGCGCCGGGCCGGGGGCTGGCGGTGACCGACCTCGGGCAGGCGTGGCGGGAGTGGACCGGGCTGCCGATGGTGTTCGCCGTCTGGGCGGTCCGCCGGGACTTCGCCGCCGCCCACCCTGGCCTGGTCAAGGAGGTGCACGAGGCGTTCCTGCGTTCCCGTGACCTGTGCCTGGCCGAGCTGGACCAGGTGGCGGAGGCGGCGGCCCGCTGGGAGCCGTTCGACGCGGCGACGCTGGCCACGTACTTCCGCGCCCTCGACTTCTCGTTGGGTGAGCGGCAGGTCGCCGGCCTGCGCGAGTTCGCCCGCCGCGCGGCGGCGACCGGCGAAGCTCCCGCCCTGCCCGAGGGCGGTCCGGAGTTCTTCGCCGGCTGACCCAGCCGGTGGTGTGGCGATGTAGCGGTATCCCCGGCCGTGGATACCGCTACATCGGCGATCCGGAGTCGATCAACCCGGTCAGGTGCTGGGGCCGAGCAACGCCTCGGTGATCTTCTGGCAGTTCTTCATGCCGTACTCGTAGCCCATGTTGATCGGGTAGCGGACCATCACGCCCATCGTCCAGGTGTCACCGATGGCCAGGCAGTTGATGTGCATCTCCTGCTCGCGGGTCCGGTCGATCCAGCCGTTCTTGATGGCGATCTTCTTCTGCTGGGCCGCCGGGAACGCCTTGCGGATGCCGAAGTCACCCGACCCCCGGACCAGCCGCATCTCGTTGATCAGCCACTTGGTCCAGGTCGGGCCGGCGGCGCGACCGTCGGCGATGCAGTTGCCGAGCCGGGCGGCGTCGCGGGGGGAGAGGTTGGTCCGGCTCCAGCCTCCGTCGTCGGCCACACTGCTGTCGGTGAGCTTGCACAGCGAGAGCAGCCGCTTGATCGAGGCGGACCGGCCGACCCCGTTGTAGAACTGCTCGGCCCGGGTGTTGTCGCTGTCCCGGATGATCCGGGTGGCGTCGGCGAGCTTGGCGTCGCTCGGGGTCTGCCCGTTCTCGGCCGCCCGGCGCAGGTAGTCGGCGACGATCCACGACTTGATCAGTGAGGCGGTGGTGCTGGTCTCGGCCATGTTGTCCGAGCCGATGATCGTGCCGGTGCGGCGGTCCAGCACGCTCCAGGCGTACCAGCCCTTGATGTCGAGGTCGATTTCCCGGTCCGCGAAGGGCAGCGGCGCGAGCGACGGGGTCGGCGACGGTGCCGGGGTCGGCCGGCTACGGCGGTCGACGGCCGACCCGGTGGACCGGGACGCGGTGGACGCGTCACCCCAGCGCGAGGCGGCGGTGGACTCCATCGGCGAGCCGGGGAGCAGCCGCAGCGAGACCAGCACGAGGCCGGTGAGGACCGCCGCGACCGCGACGATCTTCAGCGGGCGGTGGTCCCGACGGGCGGAGCGGCCGGGCCGCCGGCTGCCCGGCATCAGAGCTTCCCGATCGGCTGCGGCACCTTGAGCGCGGCGCCGGGCTGCGGGGTGACCAGTTGGGTGGCGACGCTGGCGCACACCTTGGCACCGTAGGTCAGCTGCTGGCGGACCGGGTAGCGCATCATCACGGCGAGGCTCCACTTGTCGGTGACGGCGAGGCAGCTGACGTGCCAGTTGCCGTCGTAGCTGAGGGGGGTCCAGCCGTTCTTCATCGCGACCGGGCCCTGCTTGGTGATCTCGTCGGGCAGGCCGTCGATGATGCCCCACCGGCCGCCGCCGGCGCGGGCCAGCTGCTTGCTCACGCTGCCCCGGACCTGGGCCATCTCGTTGAGCACCCACTTGGTCCAGTGGGGGCCGGCGGCCTTGCCGTCGGCGATGCAGTCACCGAGCCGGGCGGCGTCGCGGGGGGACATCCGGGTGAAGCTCCACCAGCCCTCGTAGCCGGGGACGTTGCCGGGCTTGGTGTCCTTGAGGCCGCAGATGTCGATCGCCCGCTTGAGCACCGGGCCGGGCCGGCCGTTGTCCAGCGCCCGGTACGAGCCGCCCGACTTCGCGTAGATCCGGTTGGTGGCGTCGTCGTTGCTGTCCCGGATGGCCAGGCTCGCGTTCTTCAACATCGATGCCGGCGGTTTCTGGTCGCCGAGCTCGCGCAGGTAGTCGGAGACGATCCAGACCTTGAGCATCGATTCGGTGGAGCTGGTCGAGGTCATGTTCTTCGAGCCGGAGACCTGACCGGTCTTGCGGTCCTGCAGGGCCCAGGCGAAGAACTCCCCTTTGAAGGTCACCGAGACCGGGGCGTCGGCCAGGGTGGGTGCCGGGGGCGCGGTCGGCGCGGGCGCGGGCACCTTCTCCGCCGTGCCGCCGCCGGTACCGCCGGTCGGGTCGTCGCCGGCGAGCTTGGCGTACGCGGTCGGCACCAGCAGGCCGGTGCCGAGCAGCACCGCCATAACGGCGAGCACCATGATCACGCGAGATCGCATGCGTGGGTGAACTCCAGATGTCAGGCCGGGGGGACCGGCTGCTTCCGCGGGTGTCGGCTCGACCGCCGAGGCCGGGGGAGTGGCCTGTGTCTCGCTGGCGATCGTCGGTAGCCGATCGGTGGTGACCGGGGAAGTCTACGTCCGGACAGCCGACTCGCCAGAATCCGACGCACGGCAAACTGCCGTTAAGTCGAGATAAAGGCACGGTTTGCGCCCCTTGTGGGTATTCATCTTTGATCAGTGACCCAAGTCATATCCGAGGAGGTGTCCTGGTGTCGACCGAGCGCATCCGCCTGGTAACGGAAGCCGCTACTCAAATCCTGTTACACCCTCTGGTGTCAGAGGAGGCGAGCTGTAACACTTGACGAATGTATGGCAACGACTTCGCCCCGGAGCAGGACACGCCCGGTGGTGGCCTGCTCGGTCAGGTCGAGGCCGCCGAGGCGGCGTTGCGCGAGGCGGCGGCCCGCGCCCGGGAGGGCACCCCCACGCCCGGCGCGGACCCGGCGGCGTACTTCGCCGACGTGATCGACGCCGACCAGAAGATCGAACCCCGCGACTGGATGCCCGACGCCTACCGTCGGACGCTCGTCCGGCAGATCGCCCAGCACGCCCACTCCGAGATCATCGGCATGCAGCCCGAGGGGAACTGGATCAGCCGCGCCCCCTCGCTCAAGCGCAAGGCCATCCTGCTGGCCAAGGTGCAGGACGAGGCCGGCCACGGCCTCTACCTCTACGCCGCCGCCGAGACCCTCGGCGTCAGCCGCGACGAGCTGGTCGAGCTGCTGCTCGACGGTCGGCAGAAGTACAGCTCGATCTTCAACTACCCCACCCTCACCTGGGCCGACGTGGGTGCGATCGGTTGGCTGGTGGACGGCGCGGCGATCGTCAACCAGGTCCCGCTGTGCCGCTGCTCCTACGGGCCGTACGCGCGGGCCATGATCCGGGTCTGCAAGGAGGAGTCGTTCCACCAGCGACAGGGCTACGAGATCCTGCACACCCTCGCGCACGGCACCCCGGCCCAGCGGGCGATGGCGCAGGACGCGCTCGACCGCTGGTGGTACCCGTCACTGGCGATGTTCGGCCCGCCGGACGGTGACTCCACCCACTCCGCGCAGTCGATGGCCTGGAAGATCAAACGGTTCTCCAACGACGAGCTGCGGCAGCGCTTCGTCGACATGTGCGTGCAGCAGGCGGAGGTCCTCGGCCTCCGCATCCCCGACCCCGACCTGCGCTGGAACGACGAGCGGCAGGCGTACGACTTCACCCAGCCCGACTACGACGAGCTGATGCGGGTGATCTCCGGTGAGGGCCCCTGCAACCGGCAACGGATGGAACACCGGCGACGGGCCCACGCCGACGGCGCCTGGGTGCGCGAGGCCGCCACCGCGTACGCCGCGAAGCGGGCCGCGCAGAGCCGGGCCACGGACCAGCGGGAGAAGGTGGCCGCGTGAGCGAGCAGAACGAACCGCCCCGGACGCCGGTGACCTCGCCGCTGTGGGAGGTCTTCGTCCGGGCCCGACGTGGGGTGTCCCACACCCACGTCGGCAGCCTGCACGCCCCCGACGCCGAGCTGGCCCTGCGCAACGCCCGGGACCTCTACACCCGGCGGCAGGAGGGCGTCTCCATCTGGGTGGTGCCGGCCGGTGCGATCACCGCGTCCAGCCCCGACGAGAAGGACGCCTTCTTCGACCCGGCCGCCGACAAGGTCTACAGCCACCCCACCTTCTACGAGGTGCCGGACGGGGTGGCCCACCTGTGAACGGCCCCTTCGACTTCACCCTCGCCCTCGGCGACGACGCGCTGGTGGCCGCCCAGCGGCTCGGCGAGTGGGCCACCCGCGCGCCCGAGATGGAAGAGGACATCGCGCTGGCCAACATCGCCCTCGACCAGCTCGGCGCGGCCCGCCTGCTGCTGTCGTACGCGGGGGAGCTGGAAGGTGCCGGCCGGGACGAGGACGCGTTGGCGTACCTGCGCGACGACCGGGAGTTCCGCAACTGCCTGCTGGTCGAGCTGCCCAACGGCGACTTCGCGGTGACCATGGTGAAACTGCTGCTGCTCGCGGCGTACCAGGTGCCGCTCTACACCGCGCTGGCCGGCTGCCCCGACGAGCGGCTCGCCGCGATCGGCGCGAAGGCCCGCAAGGAGTCCGCCTACCACCTGGACCACTCCGCGCTGTGGGTGAAGCGGCTCGGCGACGGCACCGACGAGTCGCACCGCCGCGCCCAGGCCGCGCTGGACCAGCTCTGGCCGTACCACCACGAGCTGTTCACGGCGGACCCGGCGGCCCCGGTCGACCCGGCCACCCTGCGGGCCGACTTCGACGCCGTGGTGCACGCGGTGCTCGCCGAGGCCACCCTGACCCGGCCGGAGACCGGCTGGACGCCGGGCGGCGGTCGCGACGGCGTGCACACCGAGCACCTGTCCTTCCTGCTGGCCGAGATGCAGGTGCTGCACCGCGCCCACCCCGGGGCGCGGTGGTGAGCGGGTCGGGCCGGGGACGGCGACGGTGACCGACCCCAGGACGGCCGTCGCGGCGGTGGTGGACCCGGAGATCCGGGTGATCACCATCGACGAGCTGGGCATCCTGCGGGCGGTCGACGAGGACCCGGCCACCGGGCGGGTGGTCGTCACGATCACCCCCACCTACACCGGCTGCCCCGCGATGGACGTGATCCGGGCCGACATCCGGCGGGCGCTCGCGGTCGCCGGGCACCCCGACGCCGAGGTCCGCACGGTCTTCAGCCCCGCCTGGAGCACCGACTGGATCTCCGCCGACGGCCGGGCCAAGCTCGCCGCCGCCGGCATCGCCCCGCCCGCCCCGCGCGGCGACGGCACGGCGGTGCCGGTGACCCTGGCGGTGCGCTGCCCGCGCTGCGGGTCGCCGGAGACCGCACAGCTCAGCCGGTTCGGCTCCACCGCGTGCAAGGCGCTGTGGCGCTGCCGGTCCTGTTCCGAACCCTTCGACCACCTGAAGGCGCTGTGACTGTCACGATCTCCCGCCCGGTCCGTCGCCGGCCGGCCTTCCACCCGCTTGCGGTCGCCGCCGTGGACCGGCTCACCGACGACGCCGTGGCGATCACCTTCGCGGTGCCCGAGGAGCTGCGGGCGACCTTCGCGTTCTCCGCCGGCCAGCACCTGACCGTACGGCTGCCCGCGCCGCCGTCGGACGCGGCCGACACCGGCGGCGGGCCCGGGGCCGGTGCGGACGTGCGGCGGTCGTACTCGATCTGCTCGACGCCGGACGACCTGGCCCGGCACGGCCGGCTGCGGATCGGGGTGCGGGAGATCCCCGGAGGCGCGTTCTCCAGCTACGCCTGCGGCGCGCTGCGGCACGGCGACACCGTCGAAGTGCTGCCCCCGCTGGGGCACTTCACCAGCGCGTTCACGCCGGACCGGGTGCGGCACTACGGCGCGGTGGTCGCCGGCTCCGGCATCACCCCGGTGCTCGCGCTGGTCGCGACCGCGCTGGCCGTCGAACCGGCCAGCACCTTCACCCTGGTGTACGGCAACCGCACGGCCGGCACGGTGATGTTCGCCGAGGAACTGGCTGACCTCAAGGACCGCTACCCGACCCGGCTGCACCTGGTGCACGTGCTGTCCCGGGAGCCGGGCGAGTCGCCGCTGCTGTCCGGCCGGATCGACGCCGACCGGCTGACCCGGCTGCTGGACACCATCGTGCCCGGCGACGCGATCGCCGAGTGGTTCCTCTGCGGCCCCTACCAGTTGGTGCTGGACGCGAAGGCGGTGCTGACCGGCCGGGGCCTGCCCGAGTCGGCGGTGCACACCGAGCTGTTCCACGTCGACACCCCACCGGAGCCGGTCCGCCGCAGCGGCGAGTCGACCGGCGGCGCGGAAGTGACCATCGTGCTGGACGGCCGGTCGTCCCGGTTCACGATGGGCCGCGACGAGCGGGTGCTGGACGCGGCGCTGAAGGTGCGCGGCGAGCTGCCGTACGCGTGCAAGGGTGGGGTCTGCTCGACCTGCCGGGCGAAGGTGGTCTCCGGCGCGGTGACGATGGCCCGCAACTACGCCCTGGAGCCGGACGAGGTGGCCGCCGGGTACGTGTTGACCTGCCAGGCCAGCCCGGTGACCGACGAGCTGACGGTCGACTACGACGGGTGACGGTGAGCGGGCTGGTCCCAATCCCGCCAAGCGGCCTGTCCCGCCGTCCAGCCGCACCGGGACCAAGCTCGGACTCTGGGATTGACGGAGCCGCCCAAGTGTCGGTTCGGAGACAGCCCGTGCTTTTGATGGATTGGCCGGGCTCCGTGGACATGGCAGTCGGGAATGTACGACTGAGAGGCGGTCGTCGCGCCGTTTGCCGCTGATCGAGAATGACCTGCTGGCGTCACGGGCCCGTACGGGAGGGCCTTCTTGGTCGGCCTCCCGACCATGACAAATCAGATGGGCGAGCCCATGTCAACGGCGGTGAAGAAACATACCCGTTCGGTCATTCCCGCCCCCTACCCCCGCACGATGTTCTTCATTGACGCGTCTCGCTAGGGTTCTCCGGCAATCAAACGCTGTGTCCCAAGGCGCACACTCTGGGCGATCTGATCGGAGAGCGCGTGACGCTGAGTGAGAAGACGGCCCGTGGCAACGAGCCGTTGTCGGCGCATGAACCTCAGCGTGAACCCGCCGGTCCGACTCGCGGCCGGCTCCGGAGCCTCGGACGGCGGATAGCCGATCTGGGTCCCTTCGCGCTCATCTTCGCGACCTACAGTCTCCTGGTCGATCATCTACCCAATCAGTGGTTCAGCCAGGACTGGGTGCGTTATGCCTTTGCCGTGCTGGCCGCCCTGTGCGTGGGGATCGCCCTCAAATGGCTCGTCCAGCGGCCGGGGCTGCAGAGATTCCTTGGCCCTTCGTTGGCTGCCGGCACCATGCTGCCCGGGGGCCGGGAACCGCAGCCGAGGCCGTTCGTCTCCGCACGGCAGATCATGGAGGGCACCCGGAGTCGGTTGATGGCCGATCTGCGTACCTTCAGCGGGAGCCAGGGGGAGGTCTTCGGCTGGTCGCAGTTCATGGGGGAGCAGGTCCCGCCGAGCGCCATCGGGACGTCGTACGGCCTTCGGATCGCCCTCGCCCTGGACATCAGGGAAGCGCGGCTCGACCGCCGACGGCTGGTGGAGAACGTGGTGGCGCTACAACGGCCGGCAGGGGGTTGGGTCGCCCGCTCACAACAGGATGTCGCCCGGCCGGAAGTCACGGCCTGGGTGCTCACCGCACTCGTGCGAACGGGCCTGGATCCCGCCATGCGCTCCGAGCTGGTGGGACAACTCGAACGCATGATGACGCCAGATGTCGACACTGTCGGCTGGCAGCGCGTGACTGTTCTCAGTTCGGCGATCTCGGCGCTCGCCGAGGTTGAGCCCGGCTCGGCCAAGCTCGACGAGTTGACGACCCACCTGGTGAAGGGGGCCGTCCGGCAGCAGGCGGAGGGGGAACCGTCATGCATGTCCTGGGGCATAACAGTGAACCACGGGAATGCGGTATCCGTACCGCACACCGCGAGAGCCGTGGTGGCTCTCCGCAAGGCGGCTCAGGCCGTTCGCGGTGACCGACGGGAGAAGCTCGACGAGTGTGTGGACGCGGGCATCGAATGGCTGATCCGAAACTCCCACTACGACGTCACTGATGAACAGCTACGACGGTTGACCAGTGCGGGCGACGCGATGGACACCATCATCGTCGGTCACTTCACGCCGGCCTGGGTGGCGCGGGCATTGATGTGTCGCGCGGTCGACGAGCGGCGCCTGCCGCACCTGCGGCAGGCGGTCAGGGCAGTGCTCGATCTTCAAGAGAATGGGGTGTGGAAGTGGAAAGAGGAGCGAAAGGAGCCCACATGGATGACCTATCAGGGGGTGCTGGTCGTACGGGACTACTCGATGCTGAATCTTCCCTGGCCACCCTGACCGATCGGATCCGGGTCGCGACCTGGAACGTCCGGGAGGGATTGCCCGCCGCGAGTGACGACGTGACCCGCCGGCCAGAGGCCCTGGCCCAGATGGTCGATCTCGTGGACGAGTTCGACATCGACGTGCTCGCCCTACAGGAGGTGGACTTCACCGCCGAGGGCGAGTCGGAGGTCCTGTCGGCGCTGCTCACCAGAACGGCGTTGCAGTACGCGGCCACCATGCCGCTCTCCGAGTCGTCGTTCGAGAAGGGCAAGCGGGCGGGTGTCGCTGTCGCCAGCCGCTACCCGGTCAGCCGGATCGGGGGAGTCGTGCTGCCCAACCCGCGGCTCTCCACCACCAGGGGCCGCACCGTCATGGCGCTGCACGACAAGGGAATGGTGTCCTGCACGCTCGATTTCGGGTTCACCGAGGTGACCGTCGCTTCGCTGCATTCGTTCCCCTTCCACCGGTTTGGTCGGGACGCTGGTGAGCCGGCGTTCTCCGGGATATGGAAGTCGGTGTCGGCGGCCCTGCCCCGGTCCGACAGCGGACAGGTGGTCATTTGCGGTGACTTCAACACGGAGGATCGCGACCTCGTGCTGGGCTCGATGGAGAACCCGATGGTCCGGGCGTTCGGCGAGATGGCAACGCACAACGGAATGGCCATCGACGACATTCTCTTCTCGGCTGACCTGTCGCCGGCGGTCGAGCCGAAGCTGGTGAGCAATTTCTCGGATCACGAACTATGTATGGTGGATCTCGTGTCGAGGTGGTGACATGTCGTCGCTCGTGCTGGACGCAAGCTCGATGTCGTCTGTCGAGCGGCAGATCATGGCGGCACTCGCCGGCAGTTCGGGGCAGCCGTCCGGGTCGGCCATCAGCATCCTGCGGCGGCTTGGCCGGCCGGAACGGTTGAGCGCCCTGCTCACCGAGTTACTGGACGACGACTCCCGCGCGGACGCTGTGGCCGCTCGTTCGCATCCGCATGCTCTCGGCTTCGACAAGTTCATTCTGGCCACCTTCGGTGACCTCGGCCAGTTGCGTATGCACGTCTGGTGGCCCGGGCGGGCCAGGATGCGCGAAGATATCCATGATCACCGCTTCGACTTTTCCTCGGTGGTGGTCGCCGGTCGACTCGACTGCCGCTACTACCATCCGGCCAGGAGCGGAGCGATCCTCACCCGCTATCGGGAGTCGAGCCGGGACGGCGAATCCGCCTGGCGGTTCGACCTCGTGGACATGGTGTCCGTACGGGAGACCCTGGCAGTCCAACTCACGCCAGGCTCGTCCTACTCGATGCCGTACGACCTGCTGCACCGGGTGGAGGCGGCGTCGACCACCACGGTCACTCTCATGCTCCAGGGACGTCTGTCGCGTGCCTGGTCGTCGGTCCTGATGGACACCACCGAGAAGGTGCCTGAGCGGCTGGGTCGGCGCACCTTCGACACCGAGGAGATGCGTGGCAGGTTGATGGCGCTGCGAAGCCATCTCGCCGCCTGATGGCGTGAGGAGTCACGGGCAGGTCACCCGGACGGGCCCGACTGCCCGCGCCGGGCGAGGTGGGTGGGTTTTCCGGTGTGCACCGGGTGCCGGTGGGGTGCTCGTCACCCGCCCCCGGTGCTGTGCGGAACCAGCAGGCAGCCCGGCGTACGCTCGGGATGTGACGGCGAACCGGGAGATCGACGACATCCTGCAACGCGGCGCTGACGGCGGGCGGATCACGCCCGAGGAGGCGCTGCTGCTCTACACCGAGGCGCCCTTCCACGCGTTGGGCGAGGCGGCGGACGCGGTACGCCGGCGGCGCTACCCGGACAACATCGTCACCTACCTGATCGACCGCAACATCAACTACACCAACGTCTGCGTGACGGCGTGCAAGTTCTGCGCCTTCTACCGGGCCCCCAAGCACGCCGAGGGCTGGACCCACCCGACCGAGGAGATCCTGCGTCGCTGCGGCGAGGCGGTCGAGCTGGGCGCCACCCAGGTCATGCTCCAGGGCGGCCACCACCCGGACTACGGCGTGGAGTACTACGAGGAGCTGTTCTCCTCGGTCAAGACGGCGTACCCGCAGCTCGCGATCCACTCGATCGGGCCGAGCGAGATCCTGCACATGGCGAAGGTCTCCGGCGTCAGCCTGGACGAGGCCATCGCCCGGATCAAGACCGCCGGGCTGGACTCGATCGCCGGCGCCGGGGCCGAGATGCTGCCGGACCGTCCGCGTAAGGCGATCGCCCCGCTCAAGGAGTCCGGAGCGCGCTGGCTGGAGGTCATGGAGCTGGCCCACCGGCAGGGCCTGGAGTCCACCGCCACGATGATGATGGGCACCGGCGAGACCAACGCCGAACGGATCGAGCACCTGCGGATGATCCGCGACGTGCAGGACCGCACCCGTGGGTTCCGGGCGTTCATCCCGTGGACGTACCAGCCGGAGAACAACCACCTCAAGGGCCGCACCCAGGCCACCACCCTGGAGTACCTGCGCCTGGTGGCGGTGGCCCGGCTGTTCTTCGAGACCGTGCCGCACCTGCAGGCGTCCTGGCTGACCACCGGCAAGGACGTCGGGCAGCTCGCCCTGCACATGGGCGTCGACGACCTCGGTTCCATCATGCTGGAGGAGAACGTCATCTCCTCGGCCGGCGCGCGGCACCGGTCCAACCTGCACGAGCTGATCGGCATGATCCGTTCGGCGGACCGGATCCCCGCCCAGCGGGACACCCTCTACCGTCGGCTGGCGGTGCACCACACCCCCGCCGACGACCCGACCGACGAGCGGGTGGTGTCGCACTTCTCCTCGATCGCCATGCCCGGCGGTGGCGCCGGCCGTACGCTGCCGCTCGTCGAGGCCCGCTGAGCCATCCCGACCGTCACTACGGGTAACCGATCAGGTCGTTGCGGTGACTGGCTGAATGGGTCCGGGTGTCGGCCCAGGGGATATTCGTGGTCGCCGTTCGGCCGAGGCGGCGCGGGACCAGCCCGCACAAGAGGCGGCAATTGGGGCGGCGTGCGGCACGCTGGGCGGATATCCCGCTCCCGGCGCTGCGGCGCGGGGGTTGGCGTGGCGCGGCGGTGCCCGCTAACGTGCGCCCGACGTACCTCCGCCCACCGCCTGCGGCGAGCGGATGACGAGTGTCGTACGTCCTCCATCGGCCCGGGAGGGCCGTTCATATAAAACGGGGGCGGGACGGGTGACCGTCCCGCCCCCGCTCTTCGTCCGTTCGGCCCCGTCTCGGGTAAAAACGCACGTCACGGCTGGCGTACCGGCGTCGATCTCGGATAACGTCCGCTCGGTTCGCCACATCAGTCACACCTTTCCCAGCAGTCCCTAGCCCCCCGGGGGATCGATGACTCTGTTCCACCGCTCGGCCCTGGCCCGCCTCGGCGCCGTGGCCCTGCTCGCCGTCGGTGGCCTGGCCACCGTCGCCGCCCCGGCCAGCGCCGCCGACCAGGCGCAGCTCGACCTCGTGCCGCTCAGCTCCCAGCTGGCCCTGGGCGTCAAGGAGGCCAAGGCCAAGCCGTTCAAGTTCTCCGTGCAGAACGTCCGTGGCACGGTCGACGCCAAGGACGTGAAGGTCACCGTCGAGACCGCGGGCCTGAAGGCGAACAAGGTCGGGGTGCTCAAACCGGACGCCTGCGACGTCAGCGGCACCGCGTTCACCTGCTCCCTGTCCGACCTGGGGGGCACCACCGACGACATCGCCGCCGGCACCACCGAGGAGTTCGGCATCCCGCTGTTCGGCACCGACACGCGCGGCAAGGGTGGCGTGCTGAAGGTGACCGTGAGCGGGTCCAACACCACCTCGGACTCGGTCGACCACGACATCATGGTCGTCAAGCCCGGCTACGACCTGACCACCTGGGTGCAGGACGTCTACGCCGACGTGGTGGTCGACGGTGACGAGGCCGGCGAGAGCGGACTGACCGGCGTCAAGCCCGGCGGCACCGCTCCGCTGGACTGGGCGCTCTACAACGGTGGCAGCCGTCGGGCCACCGGCATCTTCTACGGCATCGCCCTGCCGGACGGCGCCAGCTTCGTCGACCTGCCGGAGAGCTGCGTCACGCAGGACCTGGGCGGCGTGGTGGCGTACTGCGAGGACAGCGGCGCGGTGCTGCGGCCGGGCGAGTTCTACACCGCCGACGTACGGGTGAAGGTCGGCACGGGCGTCACCGAGAAGGTGCTCACCCCGGGCGTCCTGTTCGCCGCCGGGCTGACCGAGGCCGAGGGCACTCCGGAGGAGGAGCCGCAGGTCGCCAGCAAGGCGCAGCGCAAGGTCTTCACCGAGACCGACGACGGTGACAACACCTCGCTGTTCGACGTGTTCGTCGACCTGAGCACCGGCCCGAGCCCGAGCCCGACCGCTGAGCCGAGCCCGAGCACCAGCGGTCAGCCGAGCCCGAGCACCAGCGTCAGCCCGACGACCGGTGGTGGCACCGGTGGCGGCGACGGCGGTCTGCCGGTGACCGGCGCACAGGCCACCCTGATCGGTGGCATCGGTGCCGTCGTGCTACTCGCGGGCGGCGCGCTGCTGATGCTCGCCCGTCGGCGTCGGCTCGTGTTGGTGACCCCGGGCGACGAGAAGCCGCGGAGCTGACCGGAGGCAGGTCTTCCGTACCACGGTAGGACGGCGGGCGGGGTGGGCAACCACCCCGCCC